>JANXTP010000071.1 GCA_025352345.1 Burkholderiales bacterium
GGGCCATCGGCGGATTCTGACCGCGCGCTCCGGTGCTGGCATGCCCCTGCGTGGAACAATCCGGCCGCCTTCCTTGCGCCACACCCGCGCGCCATGACCACACTGCTCACCCTCTCCGATTTCGATTTCGCACTGCCGCCCGAGCTGATCGCGCAACACCCGGCCGCCGAGCGCAGCGGTTCGCGGCTGCTCGACGGGACCTCAACCGGAAAGAAAAGCGCGCCCATCGACCGCGTGTTCCGCGACCTGCCGTCGCTGCTGAACCCGGGCGACCTGCTGGTGTTCAACGACACCCGCGTGATCAAGGCGCGGTTGCTGGGCGTGAAAGCCACCGGCGGCCAGGTCGAGGCGCTGGTCGAGCGGGTGCTGCCGGGCTTTGAAGTGCTGATGCACCTGCGTGCCAGCAAGTCGCCCAAGCGCGGCCAGCGGGTGCGCTTCGGCGTGTGCGTCGAGGCCGCGATGGAGGCTGGCGATAACAGCGGCTTCGATGCCGAGGTGCTGGGCCGCGCGGGCCCCGAAGAGTCGCTGTTCCATCTGCGGTTCCCGTCCGATCCACAGGCGCTGCTGGAGCGCTTTGGCCATGTGCCGCTGCCGCCGTACATCACGCACGCCGACGATGCCCACGACGAACGGCGCTACCAGACGGTGTTCGCCGCCAAACCGGGTGCCGTTGCCGCGCCGACGGCCGCGTTGCATTTCGACCAGCCGCTGCTGGCCGCGCTGACTGCACGCGGCGTCGAGCAGGCCCGCGTCACGCTGCATGTGGGTGCCGGTACCTTCCAGCCGGTGCGTACCGAGAATCTGGCCCTGCACCGGATGCACAGCGAGTGGTTCGAGGTCGGGGCTGACACGGTGGAGGCGGTGGCCCGAACGCGCGCGCGCGGCGGTCGCGTTGTGGCCGTCGGCACGACCACGCTGCGTGCGTTGGAGTCGGCCGCGTGCATGGGGCAAAGCGACGGCGAACTGTGCGCGGGCGTCGGCGATACCGACATCTTCATCACGCCGGGCTTCCAGTTCCGCGTCGTCGATGCGCTGGTCACCAATTTCCACCTGCCGCGCAGCACCTTGATGATGCTGGTCAGCGCGCTGGCAGGCCACGCACGGGTCATGGCGCTGTACCGCCACGCCATCGCCGAGCGCTACCGCTTTTTCAGCTACGGCGATGCGATGCTGCTGAGCGCCACACCCGAGGCGCGGTCACCGCAATGCTGGGCGTCAGGGCCCGTCGCTCTCGGCGTCTGACTTGTCCGAACCCGCCGGCGCCGGCACCGGGCAACGCGCCTTGCCGCACACCCGCTCGCAGTACGGGCAGGCCGCCAGCGGCAACCCCTCCGGGATGCGGTAGTAGCGATTGAGGACGTCCGTCAGCGGGCCATCACGGTAGGCCTCGTAGCGGAAGCCCTTGCCCTCGACCGCATAGAAGGTGATGCCGCTTTGCTGGTAGGTCAGCAGCTCGACCGTGTCGAAGTAAGGGCGGTATTCATCGAGCTTCGGTCGATCGGTGCGGATGATGCGGATCGTCTGTCCCTGGTACATACGGTAATCGACCAGCAGGTCGTCCTGCCGCGCGTGGAACTTGCCAACGCCGAACACCGGCACATAACGGCGCAGCGCGTAGGCGTAGGTCGAGGCCGGCGTGTAGGCATTGGCCATCAGCACCACGCCGGGCGCGTCGACCTGCTTGAGCATCTCGGCCGTTTTCACCGTGCGCACGATGCTCTTGTAGAGCGAGATCGATTGCCAGCGCTCGAGCGGCGTCATCGCCACGCCGACAACGGCGATCACATGCAAGCCCGTCAGCACCGCGAGGCCGATCGCGCAGGCCCGCAGCCGCTGCGCCGGCAGACCGAGGGCGATGAAGGCGAAGCCGAAGGGGTAGAACGACATCACCCAGTGCAGCCCGATCACCTTCTTGACCGACAGCAGCGCGAAGAACAGCAGCGGCACCACGACCAGGCAACCCAGCAGCCGGTGGGCCCGAAACGCGGCGCCGAGCTCGCTGCGGTGCTTCCAGCCCAGCCACGCGGCCACCGGCGACACCAGGTAGACCATCATCGCCACATAGGTCGCCGGCTTCTTCCAGGTGAACACCTCGCCCGCGTTGCGGTTGATCAGGTTGAACATGATGTTCGACCAGCAATGCTCGATGTTCCAAGCAATGTTGATCGCAGGTCCTGGCAGGGCACACAACAGCAGCAGCGCGAAAGCGGCGAAGCGCTCGCGACGGAACAGCGCGAAGTGCACGAAGTAGGCGAGCCCCAGCACCACCGAGAAATACTTCGACAGGAAAGCCGCGCCGAGCAGAACACCTGACAGCGCATACAGGCTCCAGGCACGCCCATCGAGGCGTGGCCGGCGCTCGGCGACCAGCAGGCAGCAGGCCGATGCGACCGACCAGAAGATCAGCGGCGTGTCGGTGGTGATCAGCACATTGAGCCAGTTGATCGGCGCCAGCCATAACAGCAGCACCGCCCACGCAGCACGCGTGCGATCGACAGCGGCCAGCGCCCACCACAGCAGCCCGCCGATGGCGGCAGGCAGCAGCACGACCGGCAACCGGATCGCCCACAGGGTGTCGCCGACGGTTGCGCGCATCGCGCCGATCAGCCAGCCGACCATCGGTGGGTGGTCGTAATAGCCCCAGTCGCGGTAAACACCCCACCAGTAGAAATAGGCCTCGTCCCCGGTGATGGGCAGCGCCACCGACAACCAGCCGCGCAGCAGCAGCGAGCCCAGGCCAGCGATCAGCAACCAGCGCGGCACGGACAGGTTCGCGGTGTCCGACCTCATGCGATCACCGACAGCGAGGGCGCGATGAACACCAGCATCCAGGCCATCAGTGCCGCGACGATCCACCGGTCGCGCAGCAGGTCACGCGCGACGTCTTCGCCATGCCCGCGGTGCACCTGGTAGGCATAGCGCAGCATGCCGAAGATGACGATGGGCACGGTGTAGACCAGGCGTTCGCCATGCTGGGCCTGCGATTCGGGGCTGGTGGCGAACAGGCTGTAGGTGAGCAGCGTGGCCGTCATCGTGACGGCGACATAGATGTCGAGCAGCGCCGGCGGGTAATGTTCGAGCACCGTGCGCTGGCTGGCCGCGGCATGAAAGGTTTCGGCGCGACGCTTCGAGAAGCCGAGGAACAGCGCCGCGAAGATGCCGGTCAGGATCAGCCAGCGCGACGGCGGAATGCCGACCCCGCTGGTGCCAGCGAACAGACGCAGCATGAAGCCCAGCGCGATGATGAACACATCGACCACTGGCACCCGCTTGAGCCGCCAGGAATAGGCGAAGTTGCTGGCGAGGTACAGGCCGACCAGCGCGAGCCGCACCGGATGGCCATGGGCCAGCGCAATGCCTGCGGCCAGCAGCACCGCGGCCAACGTGAAGGCCGCGCTGGAGCTGACCGCGCCACTGGCCAGCGGGCGCAGCCGCTTGGTGGGGTGCAGCGCATCGCTCGCCCGATCGGCCCAGTCGTTGACGACATACACCGCGCTCGAGAACAGGCAGAACACCGCAAAGGCCGACAGCACCTGCATCACACGGTCGGTGTCGTGCCAGGACTGGCTGAACACCAGCCCGGCGAACACGAACACGTTCTTCAGCCACTGATGGGGCCGCATCAAGGCGAGCAGGGGCGGTAAGCGCATGGGCAGGAGCGGGATCGTGAAGGGCGTCGCTGACGGCTGGCGTTCGATGGGGGCCGCGCGTGTCGCTCGCGTGCGGCGCTGAGGATAACGCCGGCCCAACGCACCGCGCGTCAGCGGCACCACGCGACGACAATTGGCCGATGCTGACGTTTGAAGTGCTCACCACCCAGGGACTGGCCCGCCGCGGCCGCATGACGCTGAACCACGGTGTCGTCGAAACACCGATCTTCATGCCAGTGGGCACCTACGGCACCGTCAAGGGCGTGATGCCGAGCGCGCTCGAAGCGATGGGCGCGCAGATTATCCTCGGCAACACCTTCCACCTGTGGATGCGGCCGGGCGTCGACGTGCTGGCGCAGTTCGGCGGGCTGCACAAGTTCGAGTGCTGGAACAAACCGATCCTGACCGACAGCGGCGGCTTTCAGGTCTGGAGCCTCGGCAATTCCGACGGCACCGGTCGCAAGATCAGCGAAGAGGGCGTGAAGTTCTCGTCGCCCGTCAATGGCGACAAGCTGTTCATGACGCCCGAAGTCAGCATGCAGATCCAGCGCACGCTGAATTCCGACATCGTGATGCAGTTCGACGAGTGCACGCCCTACGACACCGCCGGCCACATCACCACCGAAGACGAGGCGCGCCGCTCGATGGAGCTGAGCGCACGCTGGGCACGGCGCTGCGTCGATGAATTCGCGCGCGGCGAGAACCCGAACGCGCTGTTCGGCATCGTGCAGGGCGGCATGTTCGAGGGTCTGCGCGACGAGTCGCTGGCGAGCCTCGTCGAGCTCGATCTGCCCGGCTACGCGATCGGCGGCCTGAGCGTCGGCGAGCCGAAGGAAGACATGCTGCGCGTGCTGCAGCACACCGCGCCGAAGCTGCCGGCGAACAAGCCGCGCTACCTGATGGGCGTGGGCACCCCGGAAGACCTGGTGGAGGGCGTGTCGGCTGGCATCGACATGTTCGACTGCGTGATGCCGACCCGCAATGCCCGAAACGGCCACCTGTTCACCCGCTTCGGCGACCTGCGGCTGCGCAATTCACGCTACAAGAACGACGAAGGCCCGATCGATCCGACGTGCACTTGCCAGGCCTGCGCCGGCGGCTTCAGCCGCGCCTACCTGCACCACCTGGAGCGCTGCGGCGAGATGCTGGCGCCGATGCTGGCCAGCATCCACAACCTGCACCACTACCTGAACCTGATGCGCGAGATGCGCGAGGCACTCGATGTCGGCCGCTTCGACGCCTACGTCGCGCAGTTCAAGGCCGACCGGGCGCGAGGGGTTTGACCTTGGTCTTGGCGGTGGCGGGCGCCGCAGCAACGGGTTCGCTGTGGCGGCCGCTGTTACGGCGAATCCAGGCGGCGAAACCTGCTTCGTGAAGATCGCCGGATGCCACCGCGAGCATGGTCATCACGCAGTCGGCATCGCTGGCGGTCAGCACCGATCCGTTGAGGGCCAGGAACAACTCGACGGCGACGAACGCGGTCCGCTTGTTGCCGTCGATGAACGGGTGGTTCTTCGCCAGGCCATAGCCGTAGGCGGCAGCCAGCGCGGCGACGTCTGGCTTGCCGTAAGCCGCGAGTTGCAGCGGCCGTGCGAGCGCAGATTCGAGCAGCCCTTCGTCACGCGTGCCGACGCCGCCGCCATGTTCGGTCAGCTGCTCCTCATGCACGGCACGGATCACGACCGGGTCGATCCAGACCCAGAGCTCGTTGGTGGCAGTCACTGCCGACTCACTTCGCCAGTTCGTGCAGCACGCCCCGGCGCTTGCGCATGATGTCCCGGACGGCTGACATCTGGGTCTCGAAGGTCGGATCGTGCGGGGTCAGCCGAATGCCGTCGGCGCTGTCCGTCAGGTGCAGCGTGTCGCCCTTTTCGACCTTGAGCCGCGCCAGCACGTCCTTCGGCAGGATCACGCCGACCGAGTTGCCAATCTGGGTGAGTTTGAGGGCGTGCATGGCGGCTCGCGGAAGTTATAACAATCGTTATTGTATGACTTCGCTGCCGCGGCGGGCAAGGCCCGCAAGGCCTCACCAGAACGCCCAGTTCCTGGTAGCCACCACCCAGACGCCGAGTGCACCGTTGGTGACCGCATGCGCGATCACCGGCACCCACAACTTTCCGGTACGCCGGTACAGCCAGGCGTAGGCCATGCCGGCCATGATGGCGGCGAGCCACAGCGTGTGGGCCAGCATGAAAACGAAGGTGGACAGCACGATCGCCCGCAGTCCGACACGTTGTGGCGCCACGCCTTCGAAGGTCTCGTTTTGGAACCAACGCATCAGGAACGAGCGCCAGAACAGCTCTTCCATCAGCGGCACCAGCAGCGCCGCGCCGATCCAGCGCACCACCACCAGCGGCCAGATCACGCGGCCTTGCGCATCGAGCGGAATGAACATGGCCGTGGGCGGGGCCAGCTGCATCCATGGTGCGTCGAGCTGAATCCACAGCGCAAACACCAGTAACCCGACCCCGACCGCCAGCCCCGCCTCGCGCCACGATGGCCACAGCTGCGCTGACAGCTCACCGTATTCACGCCACCACAGCGCCAGCAAGGCCCCGACCACGACGAGGGTCAGGCCGTAGATCCAGCGCGGATCGATGCCCCACGAGCTATCGGCAGGTGCCATGCCGCGCACCTGCAGCAACAGCATGAACACCACGAACGGGATCACGCGCACCCGCGCCGCAGGACTGAACGGCAGATTCATCCGCGCGGGTTCAGGCCGTGCGCGCTCAACACCGCGTCGGTGTCCTGCCCCAGCGTCGGCGCGAGGCGATCGATGCGGCCCGGCGTCAGGCTGAGTTTCGGCACCACGCCGGGCACGTCGAGCGACAGGCCATCGACCGTGGTGATGCGTTCGACCATGCCGCGCGCGCGGTAGTGCGGGTCTTCGGCAATGTCCTTCGCGGTGTAGACGCGGCCCACCGGCACCTGCGCCGCCTGCAACGTGGCGAGCGCCTCGGCGACCGTGCGTGACTGCGCCCAGTCGCCGATCGCCGCGTCGATCTCATGCACCCGCGCCACCCGCCCGGCGTTGGTGGCCAGGCCCGGGTCCATGCCGAGGTCGTCACGGCCGATCGCGTGCATCAGGCGCTGGTAGATCGAGTCACCATTGCCGGCCACCAGCACCCAGCCGTCGTTGCAGGCGTAGGTGTTGCTGGGCGCGATGCCAGGCAGCGCCGAGCCCGCAGGCTCGCGCACCGCGCCGAACGCGCTGTACTCGGGCAGCAGGCTTTCCATGCAGTTGAAGACCGACTCATACAGCGCCACATCGACCACCTGGCCCAGTCCTTTCGGCGCCTGCGGGCTCACCGTCGCATGGCGGTGCTGCAGCGCCATCAGGATGCCGATCACGCCGTGCAGCGCAGCGAGCGTGTCGCCGAGGCTCACGCCGCAACGCACCGGGATGCGGCCCGGCTCGGCCGTCAGGTGGCGCAGCCCGCCCATCGCCTCGGCCACCGCGGCGAAGCCGGGCCGTTCGCGGTAGGGCCCGGTCTGGCCGTAGCCGCTGATGCGGCACATGATCAGCCCGGGGTTGGTCTTCGACAGTTCCTCGTGGCTCAGCCCCCAGGCCTCCATCACGCCGGGCTTGAAGTTCTCGACCACGACATCGGCGCAGGCGATCAGCTGGCGCACGATGTCGCGCGAGGCCGCATCTTTCAGATCGAGGGCCACGCTGCGCTTGTTGCGCGACTGCACCTGCCACCACACGCTGGTGCCGTTGTGCAGCAGGCGCCACTCGCGCAGCGGGTCACCGCCAGGCTTGCCCTCTTTGGCTGGCGGCTCGATCTTGATGACCTCGGCGCCGAAATCGGCCAGCGTCTTGCCGGCGAAAGGCCCGGCTATCAGCTGGCCGAGTTCAACAACTTTCAGGCCGGCCAGCGGGCCGAAGGCAGTGGATGTCGTCATCGTTCAAGCCGCTTTCTGTTCCAGCAGGTAATTGGCGCCGTCGTATTGGCCCAGCACCTCGGTCAGGTAGGGCAACACCGCCAGCAACTGGTCGTGCAGCGTGTAGGGCGGGTTCAGGATGAACATGCCGCTGCCCGCGAGGCCGAAGCCCTGCGAATCGGGCTGCTGCACCGTCAGGCGCGCATGCAGCCAGCCTTTGGGCGCCAGCCCTTCCAGCCGACGTGGCAGTTGCGCCGCTTCGAGCTTGCTGACCTGCGGGTACCAGACCATGTAGACGCCTTCCGGAAAGCGCGCGATGGCTTCGCGCAGCGAGGCGATCACTTTCGAGTAGTCGCCGTGGCCCTCATAGCTCGGGTCCATCAGCACCACCGCACGGCGCGACGACGGCGGCACCTGGCTCTTCAGGCCGTCGAAGCCATCGGTGTCCTTGACCTCGGCACCTTTCACCGACCCCAGGAAGGCTTCGAGGATGCGGTGATCGGTCGGGTGCAGTTCGTAGAGCCGAAGCTGGTCTTGTGCGCGCAGCAGCATCTTCGCGAAAGCGGGCGAGCCGGGGTATTGCTCCAGTTGGCCCTCGGGGTTGAACTCGCGAACCCGCGCCATGTAGTCGGCCACCGCTTCGGGCAGTTCAGCAGGATCACGATCCCACAGCCGCGCCACGCCCTGCAGGTACTCCCCCTTCTTCTGCGCGTACTGGCCCTCGAGCGAGTAGCCACCGGCGCCCGCGTGCGTATCGATCAACCGGTACGACTTGTCTTTCTGGTTCATGTAGCGCAGCACCAGCGTCAAGGTGATGTGCTTGAGCACATCGGCGTGGTTGCCGGCGTGAAAGGCGTGACGGTAAGCGAGCATGCGGTGGGGTCCTGGTCAGTCAGTCACTGTAGTGGTGGTTACACCAAAACGGCGATCGGTGCGATCGCCATTGTCAAACGCGGGTAAGCCCTGACCGCCAGAATCCTCCACCCGTTTCCGAGGATCTGCCATGACCCGCCTGTTCGACCCGATCCAGATCGGCACCATCGCCGCCGCCAACCGCATCGTGATGGCCCCGCTGACCCGCAACCGCGCGGCCGCCCAGCAGGTGCCGACCGAGCTGATGGCCACGTATTACACGCAGCGTGCCAGCGCCGGGCTGATCATTGCCGAGGCCACGCAGATCAGCGCCGAAGGCCAGGGCTACCTCGACACGCCGGGAATCTATTCGCCCGAGCAGGTGGCCGGCTGGAAGAAGGTGACCGATGCGGTGCGTGCGGCTGGCGGCAAGATCGTGCTGCAGCTGTGGCACGTGGGCCGCATCTCGCATGTGTCGCTGCTGCCGGGCGGCATGCCGCCGGTGTCGTCGACGGCGCGGGTGGCCAAGGCGCAGACCTTCACCAAGGATGGCTTCGTCGACGTTTCACCCCCGCGCGCGCTGCGCACCGACGAGATGCCGCGCCTGGTTGCCGACTACCGCCACGCGGCGAAATGCGCGATGCAGGCGGGCTTCGACGGCGTCGAGGTGCACGGCGCCAACGGCTACCTGATCGACCAGTTCCTGCGCGACAGCACCAACGACCGCACCGACGCCTACGGTGGTTCGGTCGCCAACCGCGCGCGACTGCTGATCGAGGTGCTGCGGGCGGTCACCGAGGAGGTCGGCGCTGACCGCACCGGGCTGCGCCTGAGCCCGGTCACGCCCTTCAGCGACATCGGGCAGGACAGCGATGCGCAGGGCCTGTTCAACCATGTGGTGGAGCGCCTGGCGCCGTTGAAACTGGCCTACCTGCACCTGATCGAAGGGGACACCGGCGGCGCGCGCGATTACCTGCCGTTCGATTACGAGGCACTGCGTCAGCGCTACAAACAGGGTCACCCGCAAGGCGTGTGGATGGTCAACAACGGCTACGACCGGCAGATGGCGATCGAGGTGGTCGCAAAAGGCCAGGCCGACGTGGTCGCTTTCGGTCGCCCCTTTATCAGCAACCCCGACCTGGTGCGCCGCCTGCGCGACCAGCTGCCGCTGGCCGCGATGAACCCGAACACCTTGTACGGCGGTGGGGCCGAGGGCTACACCGACTATCCGGCACTGAAAGTAGGTTGATGCGGGGCCGGCGCCGAGGCGGCCCGCGCAGGGCCGTCAGTTCTTCTGCGAGGCCAGCTTCGATCGGAACAACTCGGTGATGCCCACCTCGCGCGGGCCGTGGATCAGCGCGAAGGTTTCGCCGGCCTCCACCGTGCCCGGCACGCGCACGGCCAAGTAGAAGCCGCACCACGCATTGGCGACCATCAGCTTGGCGGCCTGGTTGAAGCCCATCACCGCGTTGAACTTGAAGCAGGGGAAGCGCGGCTCGCTGACTGCCAGTTCGCAGTTCGCAAAGCGCAGCACGTCGCCGATGCAGACCTGGTTCTCCAGCAGGCCGCTGATCGTCAGGTTCTCGCCCATGAAGCCGTGCGGCAGCGGCTCGTTCCACCCGGCCGCCTTGGCCTGCGCGCGCACCGTCTGCCAGAAGGCGTAATGCTCGATCGGGTAGGCGTAGACCGCCTTGCTCAGACCGCCGTGCACCGACAGGTCGGCCTGCTCGTCACCAGCCAGCCCCAGCGGTCGCGCCTCGACAGGGCCACTGACGCTGCGCTTGTGGATGCCGGTCAGGACCTGGCGGCCATTGATCTCGATCTCGCGGGCGGTGGCGATGTTGGTGCTGAGGACTTGCATGGTGGGAGGCCTTGAGCGGGTTGGATGTGCGGCAGTGCGGCAGTGCGGCAATGAGATGGGCGCTGTCATGCAGTTTCCAGGCCGCCCCAGACCGGGCATCGGCTCAGGGCGCCACCGGACGATAGGCCGGCAGCGCAGCGATCGCCTGCCGGCCCGCTCGGCTTGCCAACCAGTCGCCGAGCAGCTTGCCCGCCGGGTGATCGAGATGGAACGACCGCATCAGGTGCACTTGCACCTGCAGCAGCGGGTCGCCCTCGACCAGCACGCCGAAATCGCTGGCGCGGTGCAACGCCGCGCCAGCCACGGCCCAGACGCCCCGCTCGACCAGCGTGCAGGCCAGCCCGGCATGGGCAACGGCCAGCGCACCGCGGCCTGGCGACGGGTGGTACCACGGCAGCAGCGGCGCCACCTTCGCGGCCCGCCACAGGTCGGCTTCCAACTCCTGCGCGCCCGAGCCCGGTGTCGCGCCAAGGAAGTTCGCGCCGGCCTTCGCCAGGGCGGCCAGCGCCGACACGGCCTGCGCCCGCACCCCCAGCGCGTCCAGTCCGGGTCGCAGCACGGTGGGGCCCACGATCAGAAAGTCCGAGGTGGCGACCTGCCGCCGACCGCGCAGCAGGCCGAGCCGGTCCAGCGCGGCCTCGGCCTGCGGCGTGTTCAGCAGGGCGCCATCATGTTCACCACGGCCCAGTGCGTCCAAAAGCTCGCGGGCCGGCCCCGGCAGCAGTTGGATGGCCACCCCCGTGTCGCGACCGAATCGACGCTGCACCTGCGCAGCCAGCCCGGAGTCGACCAAGGCCTCGTCGACCGCCAGCCGGAACGGGTCGGCCAGCGACCGGCGCTGCGCCGCCTGCGCGATCAACGGCAGCGCCGCGCCGCTGGCTGCGGCAGCAGCCAGTTGAAGCAGGGTGCGGCGGCGGAATGGCATCCGCCCGAAGTCTAGGGGGCCTCACCGTTTTTGAACGCGCACATCAAGCGGCCTGAAACCTTGCGTCATGTCTGCCTCCTAAAGTACACCTCACAGCGTGACACCACGCCCGAGCACACCATGACCCCAGCCCACCCGATCCGCTACACCTCGACCGCCATCGCACTGCACTGGCTGCTTGCGGTAGCGATCACCGGCGCGTTCAGCCTCGGGCTGTACATGGCCGACCTGCCGTTCTCGCCGCAGCGGGTCAAGCTCTACAACTGGCACAAGTGGGCTGGTGTCACCATCCTGGCGCTGTCGGCTTTCCGGCTGCTGTGGCGCCTGACGCACCGGCCACCGGCCGACGCGCCGATGCCCGCCTGGCAGCAGCGCGCCGCGCATCTGGCGCACGGCGGGCTGTATGTGCTGTTCTTCGCGGTGCCGCTGATGGGCTGGGCCTACAGCTCGGCGGCGGGCTTCCCGATTGTCTGGTTCGGCGTGCTGCCGCTGCCCGATCTGCTGCCCGTTGACAAGGTGCTGGCCCAAGCAATCAAGCCGGTGCACGGCTGGCTGGCGTGGACGCTGATGGGGGTCGTTGCGCTGCACGTGGCAGGCGCCCTGAAGCATCAGTTCATCGAACGCGACGGGCTGATCGCCCGCATGTGGCCCGGTCGCGCCGGCGCCTGATCTGCAACGGCATCGATCATTTTGGGGAGCACCACACCATGCGTTTGTCTCACTTCTCCACTGCACTGGCATTGACCGCGCTGTTCGCGGCCTGGCCAGCGCAGGCACAGCAAAAGCTGGTGCCGGCCCAAAGCGAGATCGCCTTCCTGACGCGACAAATGGGCGTGCCGGTGGACGGCAGATTCAAAAAGTTCGACGCGCAGGTCGCGTTCGACCCGAAGCAGCCGACGGCGGCCAAGATCAGCTTCACCATCGACCTCGGCAGCGCCGCCATCGGCACCGCGGAAACCGAGGCGGAATTGCTGAAGCCCGACTGGTTCGACACCCGGAAGTTTCCGCAGGCCACCTTCACCTCGACGGCGGTCAAGCCGGCTGGCACTGGCAAGCTCGAAGTCGCCGGCACGCTCAGCATCAAGGGCAGCAGCCAGGCGGTGACGGTGCCGGTGCTGCTTGCGCAGACGGCAGGCCTCACCACCGCCACCGGCTCCTTCACGCTGAAGCGCCTCGACTTCAAGATCGGCGACGGCGACTGGAAAGACACCTCGGTCGTCGCCAACGAGGTCCAGGTCCGCTTCAAGCTGACGCTCACCGGCGTCGCCGGGCTGTAAGCCTCTGTTTTCCTTCCATTTCCAGCGTTCTTTCAACACCCCTCCACCGGAACTGACCCATGAAAACCCACGCCCTCATCGCCCTCTCCACCGCATTGCTCGCAGCCACCGGCATCGCGCACGCTGAAAGCGCCACCTACAACCTCGATTCGACGCACACCTACGTGACCTTTGAGGCCCGCCACTTCGGTACCTCCACCAACCGCGGCCGCTTCGACAAGAAGGAAGGCTCGATCACGATCGACCGCGCCGCCAAGACCGGCAAGGCCGACATCACCATCGACACCGCGTCGATCAACACCGGCCTGGCGCTGTTCGACGGCCACCTGAAGGGCGATAACTTCCTGAAGGTCAAGGATTTCCCGACCGCGAAATTCAGCGGCAACAAGTTCAGCTTCGACGGCGACAAGGTGACCGCGGTCGCCGGCACCTTGACGCTGATGGGCAAGACGCTGCCAGTCACGTTGACGGCCACGAACTACAACTGCTACGACAGCCCGTTCTTCAAGCGCGAAGTCTGCGGCGGCGATTTCGAGACCACGATCCAGCGCACCGACTACGGCATGAGCTATGGCATGCCGATCATCCCGGACGACATCAAGCTGCTGATCCAGATCGAAGCCATCAAGCAGTAATCGATTCAACGACGCGGCGCGATCACGCGCCGCTCGTGTTCTGCGTCGGGCGCAACACCCGGCGAGGCACTCACCTCCAGAGTGCTCATCCTGCGCGGCTGCGTCCTGAGGCTGCCGCTCCTGCGACTTGCCAGCACCGAAGCGCCCGCAGCCCGGGGCCTTTTGTGTCCGCTGGCCCGGCTGCGCAAGCAATTGTCAAAAGACGTCTGCGGCGGCACTGCGCCTGCCTGGAACACCACACGCTCGGACGGCAGCGAGGGCATCGTGAACCAGTTCACAGCGACCGACACGACGGCGCGGCGCTGAAACCCGACGGCCTGTTCTCGCACTCCGACCAGCAGGTGCTGTGGGAAACCGCGACCACCCATTCGCTGGAACGCAGTGGCTGGGTCGGCCGAGTGTCAACCGCACTGGGCACGGTGAACCCGGTGTCTCGGTCGGCGGCAATGCGCGCTTCGGGCTGACCACGTTGCAGTCACCGCTGGCGCTGCCCGGCCCTGGCAGCACCTTCGGCGCCTATGGGCTGCAGCCTGCTGACTTGACGTGGGCGCCGCGGGTTGCGAACAAGGCGGCCATCGACGTGATGTATTCGCAAGCCCAGGACACCGTGCCGGCCGATGCCTGTTCACGGATGCAGCGCGATGCGTTCGCGGTCTCACAGAGGCTGTGCGCACTGGTCAAGGTTCAGCCCGGCACGAACGGAGCCAACCCGGCGATCGAGGCTGCGTTCGCCCCGATCAGCTCAGGCGGGCGCGTCACGACCTCGCTGGGCCGGCAGCTTTACCAGGTCGCCAAACTGATCGCCGGCAGCGCTACCAACGGCGAACATGCCCGCCGGCTGCAAGAGAATAGTTGGCTCTGCAGAATTCATCCGCCCGCAGCGAGTGACCACGACGGGCGATTGGGCAAGCGCTTTTCGTGTTCGCTGAGCGACTTGTTCGCCGGCGCGCCACTGCCGCTTCGATCAGGGTCCACAAGGGAGCCGCCCGTCTGGCCAGCACCGCCAGCG
>JANXTP010000075.1 GCA_025352345.1 Burkholderiales bacterium
GCGGCGCGACCACGCAATTGATCGGCACGCGCACCACCGACCCGGCCTTCGGCCTGCCGGCGGTGTGGATCGAGGAGCGTCAGCGCGAGTCGGCCCAAATGAGTGGGTTTACGGTGGTTGATTGCTCGACCGTCGTGGCGACCCATCTTTCACACTTGATGCAACTCCACGCCGCCAAGTTGCTGGGTCGTGTGGAGGTCCAGCAGCTGGTCGAACACGTGACCAAGCTGGCCCCCAAGATGATCGAGGACGTGGTGCCCAAAATGGTCGCGATACCGGCTCTGCAAAAGGTTCTCCAGCTGCTGCTGGAAGAAGGCGTGCACATCCGCGACATGCGCTCCATCGTCGAAAGCCTGGCCGAGAACGCCTCCACCGTCACCGACCCGGCCGAACTGGCCCGCCGCATCCGCATCCACCTGGCCCCGTCCATCGTCCAGCAGATCTACGGCCCGAGCAAGGAGCTCGACGTGATCGCACTGGAACCCGACCTCGAACGCATGGTGGCGCAAGCACTCAGCTCGCCGCATGGCGCCGCACTGGACCCGGGCGTGGCCGACACGCTGAGCCGCCACGCCGCCGATTCGGCCAAGCGCCAGGAAGACCTGGGGCTGCCCGCCTGCCTGCTGGTGCCGGACGTGATCCGCGCACCGATGGCCCGCTTGCTCAAGCGCGCCGCGCCGCGCATGCGGGTGCTGGCCCACAGCGAAATTCCTGAAACCCATTCGATCCGCATCGGGTCAGTCATCGGAGGCACCGCATGAACGTCAAACGTTTCACCGCGCGCACATCGCGCGACGCCCTGGCCCTGGTGCGCCAGGCCCTGGGCGACGATGCGGTCGTGCTGTCCACCAAGCCGTGCGGCGAGGGCGTCGAGGTGGTGGCGATGGCGCCGGAAAGCATGGCGCAGATCGAGCGCATGGCGACCACCGCCGTGCCAAGCAACGCGCCTTCGACGGCAGCTGCTGCCAGCCGGCCAGCCGCGGCCCGACCGGGTCCGGGCCGACCCGGCGTTGCGAGAACGCAGCCCGTTCGGGCTGAAGTTGCCGCCACGCCGGAGGCCGAATCGGTCGACGAGGACATCGAGCGCCTGTCGATGAGCACGCTGTCGTTCCAGGACTACGTGCGTGACCGCATGCTCAAGCGCCGCCAGGTCGCGATGCAGGCCGAGTCGGCTGCTGCGCGCGCTGCGGTTCCAGTCGCCGACGTTCCCGCTGGCCTACTGGCCGCACGGATGGCCGAGGCCCCGGCGGCACGCCCCGCCGTGGGGATGAAGCGTGCTCAGCCCGCCGCCTCTGCCGCAGCGCCCGGTCATGCGCCGGTGCTCGGCGCACTGCATGGCCCTGCCTCGATGGGCATCCACACCAATTTGTCCTTGCACGAGCCGCCGGTGCTGCGCGAAGAGGTGCTCGTGCGCCAACCCGCTGCTGCCGCCGCTGACGCCAGCGTGGCACGCCGCGACCAGCAGGACATGATGAACGAGCTGCGCAGCATGAAAGGCATGATCGAAGAGCGCTTCGGCGCGCTGGCCTTCATGGAAAAACTGCAACGCCAGCCCGCGCAGGCGCGGCTGACGCAGAAGCTGATCGACTGCGGCTTCTCGCCGGCGCTGATCCGCAAGCTGGCCGAAGGCATGGGCCCCGATGTCACCGACGAGATGGCCTGGGCCGCCAATGTGCTCGAACGCAATCTGCTCAGCGCCGACCGCGAACCGGCACTCGAAGACCAGGGCGGTGTCTACGCCCTGGTCGGAGCCACCGGCGTGGGCAAAACCACCACCACCGCCAAGCTGGCCGCCGCGTTTGCGACCCGCTACGGCGCCTCGCATCTGGGGTTGATCACGCTCGACGCCTACCGCGTCGGCGCCCACGAACAGCTGCGGGCCTATGGCCGCATCCTGGGTGTGCCGGTGCACACGGCACACGACCGCGCCTCGCTGGAAGACCTGCTCGATCTGCTGTCGGCCAAGAAGATGGTGCTGATCGACACCGCCGGCATGGCGCAGCGCGACACGCGCACCCGTGAACTGCTGGACATGCTGGGCCACCGCGCGATCCACAAGCTGCTGGTGGTCAACTCGGCCGCGCAGGGCGAGACGATCGAGGACGTGCTGATCTCCTACCGCGCCAACACCTGCCGCGGCGTCGTGCTCTCCAAGATGGACGAAGCGGTGAAGCTGGGCCCGGCGCTCGATGCGCTGATTCGCCACAAGCTCACCGTGCTGGGCGTGGCCAACGGCCAGCGCGTGCCGGAAGACTGGCACCGACTGTCGTCGAACGCGCTGATGCACCGCGCACTGCGCCCGACCCTCGCCACTGCCTACCGCATGGATTCCAGCGAAGTGAATCTGATCTTCGCAGCACCCCAGCACCAGTCGCACCCGGTGGCGCCGCGCGCCGCGCTGATGGAACACGCCTGATGCCACGCGCCACGCTTGCCCCCTTCCCGCCGAGCCAGCCCTTTCCCGCGATGACGACTCCGTTCTCTCCCTCGATGCCGCTCGACCAAGCCGACGGTCTGCGCCGCCTGTTCGCCCACGCGCAGGTGCGCTTCGTGCCGGTGGTGTCCAACCCGCACATGGCCTTTGGCGGCGTGATGCTCGAACGGCTGTGCAGTGGCTTCGCCGAGCAGGGCTGCCACACGCTGGTCATCGATGCCGGTGAAAACGCGCCCGAGCCGAACGAGATGGCGCAGGTCGATCTGGCCGAATCCATCGAGACGCTGTCGCACGAGGTGTCGTACCTCGCCGCGCGCGGACTGCCGCTGCGCCATGTCGACGCACAGGGCTCGACCACCGGATTCCTGGATGCAGTGGCCCGCGCGGCACCCGGCGCCGATGTGGTGCTGGTGCACGCGAGTGCCACCGACCTGTGCCGCTTGTTCATGCGCGGTGAATCGGTCAACCGGCCGCGCCCGCTGCTGCTGGCCGACGACCGGCCGGTCAGCGTCACACACGCCTATGCCGCGATGAAGCTGCTGACGCAGCGCGGTGGCCTGCTGGTGCACGACCTGCTGCTGAGCGCCGCGCCGAGTTCACCGCGCGCCGAACGCATCGCGATGCAGATCGCGACCTGCGCCGACGATTTCCTGGGCGCCGTGCTGCGCGACTGGGTGCAGATCGATCCGGCCAGCGATCCGCACAGCGCCTCGACCTCTGCGCTGCGGCGCTGGGTGCGCGACACCCTGCAACCGGCAGTCGCTGAACTGGCCGCGTTGCGCCCCGCCATCGCCGCGGCCTCTCTTCACGCGCTGAACTGAATCTCTGGAGTCATCCATGTCCACGTACACCGCCAAAGGGCAGCTCGACAACACGTCGATGCTCAAGCAATACAGCCCGCTGGTGCGCCGGTTGGCGCACCAGATGATCGCCAAGCTGCCCGCCAATGTGGAGCTCGACGACCTGATCCAGGTCGGCATGATCGGCCTGGCCGACGCGCTGACCCGCTTCGACGTGGCGCAAGGCGTGCAGTTCGAAACCTTCGCCACCCAGCGCATCCGCGGCGCCATGCTCGACGAGTTGCGCGGCGGCGACTGGATGAGCCGCGGCGACCGGCGCAACCAGCGTTCGATCGAGGCGGCGGTGCGCAAGCTTGAGCAGACCACCGGCCGCGCCCCGGCGGAGAGCGAGATCGCCCGCGAGATGGGGCTGTCGCTGAGCGAATACCAGGAGCTGCTGGGCAAGGTCCGCGGCACCCAACTGGTCTACCTCGAGGACATGACCGGCGACGACGGCGATGACGACTAC
>JANXTP010000093.1 GCA_025352345.1 Burkholderiales bacterium
CTGCAGATCCGTCGCGCTGCAACGCTCCAGCAGCGGTGGTGCCTCCGCCTGCTGGTCGACGTCGAAGTACACGAGCGACACCGTCAAGGCATCCAGTCCGAATTGCCGGCACGCCATCGCGCCGTAGACCTTGGCCTGCGCCCAGTGCAGATGCCGATGGTTGGCCGGCATCAGGTCGATGTCGCCCTTGAAGGTCTTGACCTCTTCAAGCATTTGCCGCTCCGCATCGAAACCGTCGGCGCGCCCGCGCACCGCCAAGTGCTTGTATTCGGCGCTCAGCGACACCTCGCTGCGGTAGGTCGCCGAACGGCTCGACGCGACGGTCTGGTGCCCGGCGATGCCCTGCTGCGAAGTTGGCGACGGCGTGAACCGCAAGTCCAGGTCGCCTTGCTTGGCGGCGAACTCACATAGCGCCCGGACGGCGACGGTGTAGGTCTTCACGCCTGTGGCGACGTCTGAATTGGGGGCTCAGGGACGGTAGCGTCAGCAGCAGTCAATTCCGAGTCATCAACGTCACCCAGCTGGCGTTGCACGGCCTTCGCGTCCATGCGTGCAGGGGTCGCCTTCGCCAGGGCCATCCAGACTGCAAACGGCAGTTCGCAGGGCGCGTGCCGCGCCGGCCGCACCAGGTCGAGCGTGCCGCTCTCGATGGTGCCGTTCAGCACCCAAACACCGAACTCCTGCGGAACCTCCGCCGGCTCGGCCACGCCAGCCGGAATCACGTAGTACGTCTCGCAGCAAAGCCATTGATAGGACTCTCGTTTGGCGGCGTGTCGCAGATCGGACAGAAGGTCCGCACGGCTGACCTTCACTTCGTGGACCATCGGTTGCAGATAGGCCTCGACCGAGGTGTGACGGACCGAGAAGACGTCTGGACGGGCCATGCGCCAGGACGTCTTGCCCGGCGGTTGTTCAAGCACTCCTTCGTCGATGGCGTCCACGGGCCACAGCGCAACGCCGGTCAAGGGTGCGGCTTCAGGCGCCGGCTCACCATGCACATTGATCTTTGCACGCAGCGACAACTCGCGCCAGACAATGCGCCCGGACGCCGTCAGATGTTCTGCGACGCGCTCCGCCAATCGGTCATGCGCACTTAGCGACCGCTGATTGCGTTGCCTGGAGTCGGCAAGCAAGCGAATGCCCGCGTCGGTCAGGCGAATGGTCTCGTGTCCGCTCGCGGCCTCGGACAGCGTCGCCCAGCCGGCCGCGACCAGGTCGAGCTCGATGGCATCACGACACGGCCAGCCGGCCGACCGCCATATCGCCATCAAGCGCGTCAGATGAGCGCGTCGAGGTGTGAGTTGAACTGCAGGTTCCATGGTGTCTCGCTCAACGTGGATTCATTTGAAATCCCGACTCGCCGTCGCCAGCCGGCCCAGCATCGGCGTCAAATCCTCCAACTTTCCCGCAATCAGGTTCTTCACATCGCCCTCGCGCTGCCAGGTGCCATGCACCAGCAGCAACCGAGACCGCAGCAACTCGTTTCGCTGCGCATCACGCAAGGACTTCCAGCAGATGACCTGAACCACGCCGGTCTCGTCCTCGAGTGAGATAAACACGGTGCCGTTCGCGGTCGACGGCTGCTGGCGCAGCGTCACGATGCCGGCGTAGTGCACCAGGCGGCCGGTCTCGGTCGACTCGAGGTCCTCCGATGTCTTCAAGCGCCGGCCCCGAAGATGAGGCCGAAGCAACTTCATTGGATGCGTCCTCAACGTGAGTCCGAGCGACGCGTAGTCGAAGACGACCTCTTCGTCCTCCGGCGCCGCCGGCAGCTCCAGGATCTCCTCATCGAACGGCGCATCCCGAAACAGCGCCGGCGTCGAGCGCAGCGCGGCCGCGTCCCAGACTTGTTGACGCCGGTGACCGGAAAGACTCACGAGCGCGTCCGCCGCGGCCAGCAGCTTCATCTCATGGAGCTCCAGTTCCGCGCGTCTGGCCATGTCCTCAGCGTTCTCAAACGGCCGGTCGCTCCGAGCCTTGACGATGCGCTCGGCCGACTCCCACCGGAGTCCGGCAATCATGCGGAGTCCGAGTCGCACCGCCGGCGGCAGGCTGGCCGACTCCGGCTCTTCCACCGTGCAGTCGACGGCGCTCATCATCACGTCGGGCCGCCGGACCTCGACGCCATGCCGCTTGGCATCCTGGACCAGCTGCGACGGCGAGTAGAACCCCATCGGTTGCGAGTTGAGCAACGCGGCCAGGAACTCCGCCGGGTGGTGACACTTGATCCAGCAACTGGCGTAGACGAGGAGGGCGAAGGACGCGGCGTGCGACTCCGGGAATCCGTACTCGCTGAAGCCGTGGATCTGCTTGAAGATGCCCTCGGCGAATTCGGCCGTGTAGCCGCGCGACGTCATGCCGTCGACGATCCTCTCGTAGTAGCGGTCCAGGCCACCCTTGCGTTTCCATGCCGCCATCGCGCGCCGAAGGCCATCGGCCTCGCCGGCGGTGAAGCCCGCGGCGACCATCGCGATCTGCATCACCTGCTCCTGGAAGATCGGCACGCCGAGCGTTCGTCCGAGCACCTCCTCGAGCGCCTTGCTTGGGTACGTGACGGGCTCCTTGCCCTGGCGCCGCGCCATGTACGGATGCACCATCCCGCCGACGATGGGGCCGGGCCGGACGATGGCGACCTCGATCACCAGGTCGTAGAAGCGCCGCGGCTTCATCCGCGGCAGCATGCTCATCTGGGCGCGGCTCTCGATCTGGAAAACACCGACGGTGTCGGCCTTGCAAATCATGTCGTAGGTCTCGGAGTCCTCGGCGGGGATGTCCTGCATCTCGAACCGATGGCCCTTGCGTGCACCAATGAGCTCGAGCGACTTCCTGATGGCGGTGAGCATGCCAAGCGCCAGGCAATCGACCTTCAGCAGCCCCATCGCATCGAGGTCGTCCTTGTCCCACTGGATGACCGTGCGGTCCGCCATTGCAGCGTTTTCAATCGGCACCATGCGACTCAACGGACCCTTGGTGAGCACGAAGCCGCCGGTGTGCTGGCTCAGGTGCCGGGGGAAGCCGAGCAGCTGCTGGGTCAGGTGCAGCAGCTGGCGTACTTGCAGGTCGTCGACCGAGAGACCGAGTTCTTCGAGTCGCTCTTTC
>JANXTP010000111.1 GCA_025352345.1 Burkholderiales bacterium
GCCGACTTGGCGCAGGTCGAACAATCCGATATCGTCGCAACGACTTACGGCATTTCAAACCTGAGTTTCGGTCCAGAATATATTATTCCCAAACCGTTCGATCCACGCTTGATGATGAAAATTGCGCCGGCGGTGGCGCGAGCGCACCTCGAACGCGAGCGCGAGCGGCAGAAGGCCCAGCCCGATGCCGGGCTGGCGGGCATGCCGCCCGCGCCGCCGTTGCCGGCCTGGAAGGCATTCGCCGTGCAGCTCGACGAGGTGCGTGCGCACGGGCTGTCGCGCTCGGTCGGCGAGGTCGTGCCCGGTGTCAGCGCCATGGCCGCGCCGGTCTTCGACCACACCGGCGCGCTGGTGCTCGCCATCACGGCGATCGGCCCCGCCGGCGTGTTCGACACGGCCTGGGACGGCACGATCGCCCGGGCGCTGCGTGGCAGTGCCCAAAGCGTGTCGGCGCGGCTGGGCTCGCCGACACCGGCCGGCGCCTCGATCACGAAATCTCGAGCCTGACGCATCGGACACCTGAACGTCCTGCGCGGCCTGCGGCGGCATCGGTGAGCCACGCCACCGCGGGGCGCCGCGTCATCGCCCGGTTGCGATCCTTCATGCATCACGGCACCGCGCCCGCACGCCATCAAGACCGGCCGCTCGAACAACACAGCATCGCCTTGCCCGGAGATACCGATTCGCGCCCGATCGGGTTGCTGCGTCAGCACCTCGAATGGATCGAAATGGCCGGCGGCGACACATGGACGCGGCACGGCGACGCCGGCCATTCGATGTTCATCGCGATCAGCGGGCGCGTGCGCGCCCAGGTGAGCGACGACGAAGGTTCGAAGCGCAGGTTGCGCGAAATATCGCGCGGCCAGATCGTCGGCGAGATCGGCCCGTACACCGACGAGCCGCGGCTGGCCACGGTGCGGCGATCCGCGATCCGCGATCCGCGACTCGGTGCGGGTGCGGGTGCGGGTGCGGGTGCGGGTGCGGGTGCGCCTGCCCAAAGCCGAGTTCGCCGGCCTGCTCGCGAGCAGCGCGCTGCCCTCGCTCGATTCAGTCGAATTACGTGATCCCACCGCCGAATTGCGCCTTGAAGCCTTCCTTTGCTTCACCAACGAAAGGCTCCAATTCAGCGTTCGACACCCGCATGACGGCTACGCCTTGGCGCTCAGCCTTGACGGCCAAAAGTATGGCGGTCTGCTCGGTTGGAACGAACAGCGTCGTTGGCAACTGTTGCCTGTGTGCCTGTGCTTCCTTGAACAGGCGTTTGACTTCCATTTTCGATGGTTCAGCCTGACTCGTCGGCACGGGCGTCGAACTCAAGATGAAGCAACTGGCCGCGTCCATGAGCGCGAACAGGTTGAAGTCGCCGTCAGATTCGATATGGACAGCGGCATGGTTCAGCTTGAAGAAGATCCAAGCCTGGTTGACTTGAAATTGATTCGGGTGAAGCACGAATTGGCCCTTTGTGAAGCGCAACGAATGAGCGGCGGCCAAGGACTGGCCGCGTGAAGCGAGCGTAGACGAACCAGCGTAGCGCGGCCTGGCCGGCCCTCGGACGTCCGCTCGAAGGAAATCTCGATGGCATACCGGCCGCACATGCTGGGGCAATACGTGCGCCATGCAAGAGGGACGACGTACATGGCACGAACCCCGGCGCTGCAGCCGGCCCTGTCCGACGCGTGGCTGAACGCGCCGCGCTTGGTCGGCGTGAAAGACCTGTGGTCAAAAGCCCAGCGTGCCGGTGCGGTGGGTGGTGTGGCGCTGGGAGCCAACGGCCCTGGCGAGCCGATTCGGCGTCATTGGCGATGGCCTGCAGGTACTGTTGACGTGGACTTGGTGAGCAGCAGTGCGAGCAGCAAAGCCAATGCCGCAATCGATGCTGCGACAGGGATGACGAGGAACACCAAACCACCTTGAGGGTCTGGATGAACATAGATCGTGTCCCAGAAGGCCCAGGCGCCGAAGACGAGGTAGAAGGCGGTCGCGATGAGTGAGATGTACTCAGCGAGCAAGCGATTTTTCGCCAGATGGATTGAAACGAGCAGGAACAGCCAAGGCGCCAGCACCACCAGCGGAAGAAGCAAACCAGCGGCTGACTTGACGGTGAAGACCTGAAAAAGGAAGCTGAGGTGAACCACAGCGCCTGCTGCGACGATCGCCGGGCCGAGGCCCCGCGGTGGTGAGCGAAATGGGGTGTCCATGGCGCCTGACGAAAAGCGTTTAACTGACGCCGGGACGATGCAGATTGAAGGCGCGGCAGCGCATGGCGTCAGGTAGACCTCGTTGGACTGAACCGCCGGCGCGGCGGTGAAGAGGGCAGTGTAAGTTTCAGCGGCCGGTGTCGGCGTTGCCGTTGGAGACGGCATCGCGGCGCGTGTCGCGCGACCAGCAAGGGCGGGTTCACCTGGAGTGAGTTTGGGACACTGGAGTCGCCGGACACCGAGGGTTTTCCTCCGAATTCAATGGCGGAGTCTGGATCCAAAGAGCGATAAAGTCCCCCGGCTGTCGAAGGCAGCGACGATCACGATAAACGGGGCGGTCCGCATTGAGTCCCCGTGCAGCCCGACTGGTTCATAACCAGATATCACATTAAACGAGGAGAGATGCACATGAATAAGGTTCGTTTGTTTTCTGCAATAGTGGCACTTCCGCTGCTGCTCTCGGCCGTGGCCGTGTCGGCCGAGGAAGCTGAACCGGGCTGGGCCAAGGGGCGGCCCAAGACCGACATCGCGATGAAGTTGGCGCCGGTTCCGGCCTTCCCGATCCCGACCGCAGCCGACCAGCTGCCGACCAAGAAGTTCAAGCTGCCGCCGGGCTTCAAGGTCGAGACCTGGGCCTCCGGCGTGCTCGATGCGCGCGAGCTGCGCCAGGGTCCCCCGGGCACCATCATCGTCAGCACGCTGTTCGTCGGCAACAAGGTCTACTCGATCCCCGAGAAGGCAGGCGCCGATGGCAACCGCCCCGCCACCGTCATCATCGACAAGACCGAACAGGCCACTGGCATCGAATACAAGAACGGCTCGCTGTTCTTCGCGACGCACAAGCAGATCGTCCGCTACGACAACGTCGACGGCAAGCTCGGCGGCCTGCTCGGCGAGCCGACCAAGGTGCTCAAGGGCGACCTGCCCGGCGGCAGCGACCACAGCTGGAAGTTCCTGCGCATCAGCGGCGACAAGCTCTACTACAACATCGGCGCACCCTGCAACATCTGCGACCCGGGCGAGCTGGCAAAGATCTACCGCATGAACTTCGACGGCTCGAACATCGAGACGATTGCCTCGGGCGTGCGCAACACCGTCGGCTTCGACTTTGACCCCAAGACTGGCGACCTCTGGTTCACCAACAACGGCCGCGACTGGCTGAGCGAGGAACTGCCCAATGACACGCTGAACCATGTCACCAAGCCAGGCAAGGAGAACTTCGGCTTCCCGTATTGTCATCAGGGTAACCTGCCGGACCCCGAGTTCGGCTGGGGCAAGGATTGCACGGAGTTCACGCAGCCGGCCGCTCTCCTCGGGGCGCACGCGGGCGTGTTGGGCATGAAGTTCTACACCGGCAAGATGTTCCCGAAGAAGTACCAAGGGGCGATGTTCATTGCCAAGCACGGGCCCTGGAACCGTACGAAGAAGTACAACGGCGTCTTCGTGGCCTGGCCCGACGGCAAGGGCGGCGCGAAGGTCGAGCCGTTCATGACCGGCTTCGTCGAGAACAACCAGTACCTCGGCCGACCGGTCGACTTCCTGATCCTGAAGGACGGCTCGCTGCTCGTCAGCGACGACCATGCAGGAGCGATCTATCGCATCAGCTACGCGGGAAAATAAAGAGATGTCCTGGCGGTTCATTGCGACAGCGGTCGCGCTGGCATCGCTCGGCGTGGCAGTCACGCCGGCGTTTGCGCAAGCCAAGAAGCCAGCGGGCGGCGCTGGCACTGCGTCCTCCGCTGGCGCAGCCGTCGTCGACTACGCGGCGCAGTTCAAGGCCGTCTGTGCGGCCTGTCATGGCGCCAGCGGCCGCAGCGACATGCCCGGCGTGCCGGTAATTGCGGGCAATTCGTCGCTCTACGTGATCACGCAACTGTTCCTGTTCCGCGAAGGCCGGCGCAAGAACGAGGCAATGATCGCCATGGCCAAGCCGATGAAGGACGCGGACCTGAAAGGCTTCTCGGACTACATCGGCACGCTGGCGGCAGTTCCTGCTCCGGCGCCGG
>JANXTP010000131.1 GCA_025352345.1 Burkholderiales bacterium
TGTTCTGTGCCGACAGGTTCGGCGCCGTCGCCACCGCGATGCAGTGCCGCAGCCGATCCGGGAAGCGCAGCGACCAACTCAGCGCCTGCATGCCACCCAGACTGCCGCCCAGCACGGCCGCGAGTTGCGTGATGCCCAGGGCGTCCAGCAGCAGCGCCTGCGCGTCGACCCAGTCTTCGACCGTCACCACCGGAAAATCCGCGCCGTAGGGCGCGCCGGTGTCGGGGTTGGTCTGCATCGGCCCGGTCGAGCCGAAACACGAGCCCAGGTTGTTCACGCCGATCACGAAAAAGCGGTTCGTGTCGAGCGGCTTGCCCGGCCCGATGAGGTTGTCCCACCAGCCCTCGCTCTTGCGCTGCCCGGCGTAGGTGCCCGCCACGTGGTGACTGGCATTGAGCGCGTGGCACACCAGCACCGCATTGCTGCGCGCGGCATTCAGCGCGCCGTAGGTTTCGTACATCAGCGTGTAATCGCGCAACACCGCGCCACTGCGCAGCGGCAACGCTTGCGAGAACGCCATCGATTGCGGGGAAACCAGTCCCAGAGCATTCATAGATGGAGTCGCCGACGGGCCACACGTGCCAGGGTCGCAGCGGTAAAAAGCATCGTCATGGTGTGACGGGACGGGCCCGCCGATCCTGTATTTAGCTGGGTTTGTAGAGCGCCCGCAAGCCGGAGCAAATCAGCGCTGCCTTTCATTCTATCGATCGACAGTTTCCTCTCCACCTGACTTGGAACTGTCCGTTCCGGAGCGTTGACCGCTACCGCCCGGCTCACCTGATAAGGCCTTCTTAAGGGGGTTTCCGCGATGATTAGGCCCCGTTGGAATGCTCAGTGCCGAGGCGATAACGATGGGTCGGCTGTGCCAGAGCGCCTGAAAAACTACGGCACTGCCAATGAACGAGCTTATCGCCAGTGAGGCCAAGATCTGCGAAGTTAAGGGGCCGGCCAGCGCGCCGGATGCTCTGACGCCGTCGTCGGTCGCTTTGGCCTTAACGGCCTTCGCAATCATCTGGATCAGCACTCTCGTCCTCACCAGTCGGTCGCCTCCAGTCGACAATTTGGAGCAGCTGACGTGGGTCAGATCCCTTGAATGGGGCTACTACAAACACCCGCCGCTGCCGACGTGGCTGATCTGGTTGCCGGTCAAGGCCTTTGGACTGTCCGTCTGGACCAGCTACGTGACAGGTGCGGTCATGACCCTGGGGTCGATGACCATCATCTGGCGCCTGCTCGTCACACTGCGCGGGTCGGCATTCGCCGACTTGGCGCTTCTTTCTGCCTTGTGCATCACGTACTACAACGGAAGGCTGTACTACTACAACCACAACATCGTCCTGTTGTTCATTTCTGTGGCCAGCGCGGCCCTGCTGTGGCAGGCATACAGCACTCGACACCTGCGATGGTGGATTGCGTTTGGCGTTGCGATTGGATTGGGCGCCTTGTCGAAGTACCAGATCGCCGTCACGATCTTGTCCGGGCTGGTGTTTTTTTGCTCGCAGCGTGCCTGGCGAGATCCCGCGCATCGCCTGGGCCTGCTCTGCGCGGGCTTGACGGGATTGCTCATCTTCGTGCCGCACATCGCGTGGCTCAGCGATCACGAATTCGGACCCATCGGCTATGCCGTCGATTCTTCGCTGGGGGCGGATTTGGGTGCCGTGACACGAATGAAGAACATGTGGGCGTGGTTGACCAATCAATTGCTCAATCGGGCAGCGCCGGCCTTTGTCCTTCTGGCGGTGGCTGCGTGGCAGTTGAGAACGCTGGGGCCTGCAAACGGCGCCCACCTGGAGGTGAAGGATGTATTTCCCCGCGACCCTGCGAGGGCCTTGATTTTCGCCTGGGGAGCCGTGCCGCTTTGCCTCATGTCTTGCGTCAGCCTGTTCTTTGGTGCGGATCTCAAAGGGCATTGGGGCACGCCCTTCCTGATTTTCGTGGTCCCCGCGGTCATGGAGCTGGCCCCGCGTGGCTTTTGGGACAGGTGTCACTGGAGAAAAGTACTTTGGGCGTTCTTGGTGATTCAGGGCTTGTTGCTCATCGCCGATTACCGTACTTCGCTGGACGCGCCAGCGCCATTCAGTACCCATCATTGGCGCAACTTCGATTCGATCGCGTATGCCAAAAGCGTCAGTGAACCCGCGCGAGCCGAACTCGGTGGTCCTGTTCGCGTTGTCATTGGGGGTTACTTGGAAGCCGTTACCTTGGCCTACCAATTGCCGGAAAAGCCACTTGTCTTGATCGATGGCCGCATGGACCGGAGCCCGTGGATTCGCCCCGGCATGATTGAGCGATGTGGGGCGGTCGAGTTGGGTGCCACCGATGTGCTCGACGGTGCAAAGCCCCTAGGGCCGATGCTGCCGGGGCTGGCGTGGCGTGTGCTCAGGCCCCAACCCAGCGCCGGGCCATGTGAACTGAAGTGAAGTGAATCAGGTGCGCGCGCCGAACTCGCTGGTGGCGACTGCCAACGGGAGCCTTCGTCCGCCGAAGTAAGAACGGTGAGGTGGGCGAGCGGGTTGAACCGAGTCCCGTCATCGGCAAGGTCAGCGAATCCAGTCAAGCGGATCCTCCACGAGACCCGGCTTCTGTCCTCGGTTTTCCAAGAAGATGCGGTGCCAAATGGCAAACTGCATTACACCCCATACCTGCTCGCTGTATGCGCCAGTGCGGCGCTGGGTTTCGATGAGGCGCTTGATTTCGTCGGCGTTGAACCAACCCTTGATGGCGCGGTTGCTGGCCAGCGCGCCGCCCAAACCGCGCAAGAACTCGTCATTCAGGAGGCGACGTATCGGCACATGAAAGCCCCTCTTGCTTTGCATCAAGTGCTCGCCAGCGATGTATCGCTGACCCCACCGCCGCAGGAAGTACTTTCCGATGTTTCCTTGTACCTTCCATTCGTCGGGTAGCGAGAGGCCGAACTCGACGATCCGGTGATCCAGGTAGGGGACTCGAGCCTCCACACCAAACGCCATCAGGCTGCGATCCACCTTCACCAGCAGCTTGTCGGGTAACGCTGTCACCAGATCGTAGTGCTGCAATCTCTGAATATCACTCCAAGTGCTTGGCGTCTTTCTCCAATCGTCGATTTGTGCTTGGCGAAAGGCATTTGACACCGCCTCCAGACGGGGTGAGTACAAGCGCTTGCGCAGGGATCGCGGCCAGCGGTTACGGGATCGGAAACCACCGACGCCTGGCCGTAACAGGTTCGACAGCCAGCGCTGAAAGGGCGACTTGCGGTATCGGGCATAGCCCGCGAAAGCCTCGTCCCCTCCCTCACCCGTAAAGATCACCTTGAGGGATTGCCCCGCCTTCTCGGCCAGCAGAGAGGTGGGTAAAACGGCAAGGTCGAGCATCAGCTCGTCGGTGGACCAGATGGCGTGGGGCACGCGAGAGAGCAATTCTTGCGGCGTGATCTCGAGTGAAGTGTGGCGCGTGCCAAACTGGCGTGCAATTTTCTCGGCAGCAGTGGACTCGTTGCGATACCGATCGACCGAGTAGCCCACCGAAAAGCTTTCGATCGATCTCCCGTGCATCTGCGCCAGCATGGCGCACAGAATGCTCGAGTCGACACCACCAGAGAGCAGCAAGCCGAACGGAACGTCGGCACGCATGTGCTCTCGCATGACCTGCTCGAACAGTGCAGAAAACTCCTCCTGCGCTTCCAGCATTGTCGTTTGCTGCGTCCGCAGCGGGCCAATTGACCAGTAGCGCTGCACGTCGCATTGCAGGTCATAGTCGATCGTGATCGCATGTCCGGGTGGCACCCGCGATATCCCCACCAGAGCTGTTTGCTCACCGGACAGAAACTCGTTCTCGAGGAATTGAACGACCCCATCTGCACTGAGTTCTGGGGTCGATGGCAAAAGCGCCAGCAGCGCTTTGATCTCGGAGCCAAAGGCAATGCGGCTGCCGTCGCGGAACACGTAGAGCGGCTTGATGCCCAGCCGGTCACGTGCAAGCACGATGCGACGGTTGATGCGATCGTGGATCGCAAGTGCAAACATGCCATTGAGCCGGCGCAGGCCTGCAATGCCCTCAGCCGCGTAAACCTGCAGAACGCACTCCGAATCCGAATGCGTCAGTGGAACGGTACCGGTCTTGGCAATGAACTCGTCGCGCAACTCCAGGTAGTTGTAGATCTCTCCGTTGACAACCGCGGAGAGCTCACCGCCGGGTGTAACGATTGGTTGATGACCACCCGCCAAGTCGATGATCGACAGGCGGGTATGAACGAATCCAATGGGACCATCCAGTGTGATCCCGAAGTCATCCGGTCCACGATGCCGCAGAGCCGAGGCGGCAGCCTCAAGGCCGACACGCAATCTCTCCGCTGGGCCAGTCGATGTCACAACACCCGCTATTCCGCACATCCATGGATCCAATTCAGCGAATGCCGTTTGTTGACTGGCTGGCCGTGGTTCGGTCGGCACCCGACCGCGGCCCTTGTCAAGCGGATCGCAGCCGAGACTCTTTCTTGACTATGTCACAAGCGCCATCTTGCGCTTAATCGGCCGCAGCCAGGGCGGCGGCGTGTTGTGATCGGGTGATTCACATGCTGCCGCCCGGCAGCTGAGCACCCTCCGCAGCTTGCGCTGCTTGCGTCGCAGCGATTGACTCGGCCTTTCCCCGGTACTGGGCCGCCGAGCTGCCGGGTCGTCAACGGCGCGTGATCCCGTCGCAACCCCCTGAACTCGCCGCCCAACCTCGTTTCTGGCGTCAATGACCGTGCGGTGAGGGCTTGTCCGATAAGCCATGATTAAGTGATGTAGGGCTATCCTAGTGGTTGAAATGCGTTCCACTGGGATCAAGTGATGAGTCTGGGTGTGCCCGATGCTTGTGTGAAATCGGCGGTACTGTCACTGGACGATTCGATCGACAGGATGAGCGAGCTTGCGTGGTCGGGTCGCCGACGGATCGATTTCACCGGTCTCGACATCGCGATCGGGCTGATGCTGTTCGCAGCCGTCTGGCTGAGCGTTCTCGCGTTCACCAGCCTGTCACCGCCCGTCGACAACATCGAGCAATTGACCTGGGTTCGATCGCTGGAATGGGGCTACTACAAGCATCCGCCCCTCCCGACCTGGCTGCTCTGGTTGCCCGTGAAGCTGTTCGGCCTGTCAGCCTGGGCCAGTTATGGCATGGGCGCCGTGATGACACTGGGGGCGTTGGCGATCATGTGGCGCCTGCTCGTGACGCTGCGCGGCCCGGCCTATGCAGGCCTTGCGCTGCTGGCCGCGTTGTGCATCACCTACTACAACGGCAGGCTCAATTACTACAACCACAACATCGTCCTGATGTTGATCGCCACGGCGAGCGCAGCACTGTGCTGGCAGGCATTTGCCACCCGGCGCCTGCGCTGGTGGATCGCGCTGGGTGTCGCGATCGGGCTGGGCCTGCTGTCCAAGTACCAGATCGCGGTGACGGTGACGTCGGTGCTGGCATTCGCCCTCCATCAACGAGCATGGCGCGACCCGGTACATCGCGTCGGGTTGCTGTGCGCCACCCTGGTGGCCCTGCTGATGTTCGCGCCGCACATCGAATGGCTGCGTGGACACAACTTCGGGCCGATCGAGTACGCAGAGGACACGTCGATCGGGATCGGCCTGGGCGCATGGGCGCGGTTCAAGAATTCCTTGGGCTGGTTGGTCGATCAGCTGCTCAACCGGGGGCTGCCAGCATTCGCGCTGCTGGCAGTCGCGGCATGGCAGTGGCGCACACCGAAGCGCACGACGCCCGCGGAACCCGTGGCTCAGGCTGCGCCGCATCGCGACCCCGCGAAAGCCCTGATCTACGCCTGGGGCCTGTTGCCGCTGTGTTTCATGACGTTGGTCGGCGTCGCCACGGGCGCTGAATTGCCTGCGCACTGGGGGACGCCCTTTTTGCTGTTCGCGGTGCCTGCCGCGATGGAACTGGCACCACCCCGGTTCTGGGATCGCGCTGACCTGGCGAAAATCCTGTGCGCGTTCCTGTTCATCCAGGTCTTGGTGATGGCACGGGACTACGTCACGTCGCCGCATGGGATTGCTGCGCTGGCCAACAACCATTGGCGCAATTTCAGTTCTCAGGAGTTTGAGCAGAGCATCGCCGATGCGGCCCGCGACCAACTGCGAGGCCCGGTCCGCATCGTGATCGGCGAGAAGCAAATGGCCGAGACCTTGGCGCTGCAGTTGCCCGAACGACCTCTGGTCTTGATCGACGGCAGCTTCGACATCAGCCCCTGGCTGGAGCGCGATGCGGTGGAACGCTGTGGCGCGGTGGAGCTGGGCCCCACGACGACGCTGCAGGGCGGGACTCCCGTGGGCCTCCTGCTCCCGGCCACGTCGTGGCGGGTTCTGATGCCTCGACAGGGGGCGGCGCCGTGCGCGCTTTGAGTTTGCCCATCGACCCATCGAAAGACGGGTCACCGTGAAAGCAGTCTGGTAGAGGTTTCCATGAATCACCTGCGCGCTCCGAATGTTGTCGCTGGGGACTGGCCCGCTCGCGACGCGGCGGCGTCCGCCCCCGGGCGCATATCCGCGTCTGCGCGCCATCAGATGGATCGTGGCTCTGAGCGGCACCGTCTGCCTACCCTGTCATGCGTCATTCCGTGTCGCAATGAAGAGCAGAACCTGGACCGGCTTCTACCGCTGCTCAGCGTGGCGCTGACCGACTGCAGCCCCGCCTGGGAGGTCATCGTGATCGACGACGGTAGCACCGATGCGACGCCGTCGACCTTGTCGAAATGGGCCCGGATTCCGGGATTCCGGGTGATTCAGCTGTCGCGCAACTTCGGCAAGGAAGCCGCACTGACCGCCGGCCTGCAGGCCTGCGCTGGTGAAGTCGTCGTGATGATGGACGCTGACTTGCAGCACCCACCGGCCTTGATACCGACCTTCGTTCAACGCTGGCAGGAAGGCAGCGACGTTGTTTATGCCAGCAGGATGAGCCGAGGGGACGAAAGCTGGTTCAAGCGACACGGTGCGAGTTGGTTTTACGCCCTGATCAATGCCAACGGTCGCTTCGAAGTGCCCGCCGACGCCGGAGACTTCCGGTTGATGGATCGCCAGGTTGTCGATGCGCTGCTGTCGCTGCCCGAACGCAATCGGTTCATGAAAGGGCTGTACGCCTGGGTCGGATTCAGCAGCGTGGGTGTTCCGTACGTGCCCGACGCGCGTGTGCATGGTCACAGCCATTTCAACCCCTTGCGCCTGATCGGCTTGTCGCTGGACGGGTTGACCGCCTTCACCACCTGGCCCTTGCGGGTGGTCAGCGCTGTCGGGTTCGCGCTGGCGCTGCTGTCGTTCATCTACGGGGGCTATCTGACGGCGAGCTATCTGCTGTACGGACACGCGGTCAGCGGCTGGACCACGATTGTCGTGAGCATGATGCTGTTCTCCGGCATCCAGCTGCTGTCACTAGGCGTGGTCGGTGAGTACATCGCCCGCATCTTTGCTGAAGTCAAGGGTCGTCCCTTGTTCGTGATCAAACGCGACATCGGGCGGGGCTTGAATACCCCCGGCGCTGTGACGTCCACCGGTGAGTGACGAGGCCTCGCCGGCCGCAAGGCCTGCGCGGCCGCTGCTCGCCGCGCCACCTTCACCACCCGCGGGGCGGCGGGTCTGCGTCTGCGTTGATGACTACGGCCTGCACTCAGGCATCGACGGTGCGGCGCTGCGTCTGGCGGACCTGCGTCGCGTTCACGCGATCAGCTGCCTGGTCGGCGGGAAATCCTGGGGGGTGTCGAGCCGATCGCTGTGCCGGTTCAATCCGGGCGGCATCGACATCGGCCTGCATCTGGACTTCACTGAAGCACCACTGTTCGGCGCCTCACGCCACTCGCTGCCTGAGCTGATCGTCGCCAGTCACCTGCGGCTGCTGGACCGCCGCCTCATTCGGGCTGAAATCTGCGCGCAACTCGATGCCTTCGAGCAGGCCATGGGCCACGGCCCTGCATTCGTCGACGGCCACCAGCATGTGCACCAGCTGCCGATGGTGCGCAGTGAACTGTTGGCAGAGCTGCAAACCCGCAGGGGTGATGCACAACCCTGGATCAGGTCGACCCGTGCACCCCACGCCCGGCGCTCTGCCGCCACGGCGTCACCCGGGCACGTCAAGCCACGGGTGATCGAGAGGCTGGGTGCCCGGGGCCTGGCGGTGGCCGCAAGCTCACTGGGTTACCCACAGAACCAGCACCTGCTGGGGGTGTACGACTTCCAGGGTGGCCGCGGCCGCTATCGCGAGCTGCTGGCGGGCTGGCTCCTCAGCGCATCCGACGGCGACGTGCTGATGTGTCACCCCAGCCTGTCCACCCGCGACGCTGATCCCCTGATCGATGCGCGTCAGGCCGAATTCGACGTCCTCTCCAGTGCCGGGTTCGACGCCGATCTGCGTGTCAACCAGGTGCAGCTCGGACCGATGAGCCAGATGCTGATGCCGCGCAGCTGACCACCCGTCAGGTCCGCGCATTCGGCGCGACTTACGGGGCCTGTTTGTCGCATCGAGGGCTGTGCCGCGTCGTTACGATGTCACACGCTCGACCTGGCACGCTGTGCCCTTACGCCGCTTCCGAGGAGGGTCTATGCCCACCTGGCTCGAAAAACTGAACCAACGCCTTCCGCTGCGCTACTCGGTTTGGTTGCTGTGTGCGGTGGCGTTGGGGGTGAGCCTGTCGCTGCCGCTGATGATGCCGATGTCCAGCGCCTGGGCCTGGGTGCTGCCGCTGGTCTTTGGCGCGCTGGTCCTGGTCGGGGTTCGCGACACGCGCCAGGGCACGCACTCGGTGCTGCGCAACTACCCGGTCATTGGTCATTTGCGCTATTTGTTCGAGTTCATCCGGCCGGAGATTCGCCAGTACTTCATCGAAGGTGACAACGAGGCGGCGCCGTTCTCGCGTCAGCAGCGTTCGCTGGTCTACCAGCGCGCCAAGGGCGAATCCGACAAGCGGCCTTTCGGCACCCAGCGCGATGTCAGTGCACAAGGCTATGAGTGGATCAACCATTCGATGCAGCCGACCCACCTGCCGACGCACGATTTCCGTATCGTCATCGGCACCGGCCACAACGACCCGGCCCATCCGCCCAGCGACCGTGGCACACCGTGCACCCAACCCTACAGCGCCAGCGTGTTCAACATCTCGGCGATGAGCTTTGGCGCGCTGTCGGCGAATGCGATCCTGGCGCTGAACGCCGGGGCCAAGCGCGGCGGTTTTGCCCACGACACCGGCGAAGGCTCGATCAGTCGCTACCACCGCGGCCGCGATCCCGACGGCGGCGGCGACCTGATCTGGGAGATCGGCTCCGGCTACTTCGGCTGTCGCAACCCGGATGGCAGTTTCAACGCCGACCTGTTCACCGCCAATGCGCAGTCGCCGCAGGTCAAGATGATCGAGCTCAAGCTGAGCCAGGGCGCCAAGCCCGGCCACGGCGGCGTGCTGCCAGGGCCGAAGGTGACGCCTGAGATCGCCGAAGCGCGCGGTGTGCCACCGTGGGTCGATTGCATCAGCCCGGCCAGCCACAGCGCGTTTTCGACACCGATCGAGATGATGCAGTTCATCGACCAGCTGCGGGCGCTGTCGGGCGGCAAGCCGGTCGGCTTCAAGCTGTGCATCGGCCACCCCTGGGAGTGGTTCGCGATCGCCAAGACGATGCTGGCCACCGGCATCACGCCGGACTTCATCGTCGTCGATGGCGGCGAGGGCGGCACCGGCGCGGCACCGCTCGAATTTACCGACCATGTTGGCGCACCGCTGCAGGAAGGCCTGCTGCTGGTGCACAACACGCTGGTCGGCCTGAACCTGCGGCACCGGGTCAAGATCGGCTGCGCCGGCAAGGTGGTCAGTGCCTTCGACATCGCCCGCACCATGGCCCTGGGTGCCGACTGGTGCAACTCGGCGCGCGGGTTCATGTTCGCGCTGGGCTGTATCCAGTCGCAGTCCTGCCACACCGGAGCCTGCCCCACGGGCATCAGCACGCAGGATGCGCACCGGCAGCAGGCGCTGGTCGTGCCGACCAAGGCTGACCGCGTCTACAACTTCCATCAGAGCACGCTGAAGGCACTGAAAGAGATGGTGCAGGCGGCGGGTCTCGATCATCCCGGGGCGATCACGGCCGCCCACATCGTGCGTCGCACCAACGACCACGAGGTCAAGCTGCTGAGCAACCTGCTGCCGTTCATCCAACCAGGCTCGCTGCTGGCCGGCAATCTGTCGCACAGCGTGTACCGGCTCTACTGGCCGATGGCACAGGCGGAAAGCTTCGCGGTCGCGATGTGAGCGGGACCGGTGCCGATGTCGCGCCGGAGGATCAGACCGGCGGCGGCTGGCTGTCGATGAAGCTCTGACGGGCGTTCAGTTTGTCCGACAGCCGCACCAGATTCGGATACGGCCCGCGCCAGTCGATCTGCGGGAAGCGGAAGTCCAGGTACGACAACGCACAGCCGACCGCGATGTCGGCCAGCGTCAGGTGGATGCCATTGCAGCACCACGGCTTGTCGGCCAGGCCCGTGCTCATCGCGGCGAGTGAGGTGTGCACCTTGCCGAACTGACGCTCTATCCAGGCGTTGCTGCGCTCGCTGTCGGCGCGGCCCGACCAGGTCAGCTCCAGGCGCGCGGCAATCCCCGCATCGAGCACGCCATCGGCCAGGGCCTCCCAGGTGCGGACTTCGGCGCGTTCGCGGCCGCGCTCCGGGATCAGGCGCCCGACTGGCGACAAGGTGTCGACGTACTCGACGATCACCCGCGAATCGAACACGGCTTCGCCGCCTTCCATCACCAGGCACGGCACCTTGCCCAGGGGATTCGAGGCCAGGATGGCGTCGCGCGCCCAGACGTCTTCCAGTTCGAGCTGGTAGTCGAGCTTTTTTTCGGCGAGCACGATGCGCACCTTGCGCACGTAGGGGCTGGTCAGTGAGCCGATGAGTTTCATGGCGGGGAGCGGCGGCGGAGTCGCCGCCGTGGGAGTGAGTCGGTGTAACGCAATGCAAAAATTGATTCTAACGAGGCAACTTTGCAGCGCGAATCCCCGAGGGCACAACGGTGGCCCGGGACCGTCAGAACCTGGCGCCGCGTCAGCGCGACAACGTCCAATCGACGCGGGACGGCCTGCCGGGCAGATCGAGCTGCGACACCGCTGGCGCGCTGCCTGCGACGCGCTTGCCGCGTCGCAGCACCAGCAGTCGGTTTGCCCGCAGCCGCACCGCCTCGACCACCGAGCGTGCCTGCAGCAGAACCAGGTTCGCATCGCCCCCGACCGCAATGCCGTGCCGTTCGAGTCCGAGCACCTTGGCACCGTTGACCGTCACCGCATCGAAGCACGCGGCCATCTGAACTTGCGACGTCATCTGCGCCACGTGCAGGCCCATCTGCGCGACCTCCAGCATGTCGGCCGAACCCAGCGGGTACCACGGGTCCAGCACGCAGTCGTGGCCGAAGGCGACATTGATGCCGGCGGCCAGCAGCTCGGGCACCCGGGTCATGCCGCGGCGCTTGGGGTAGTTGTCGTGGCGGCCTTGCAGCGTGATGTTGATCAGCGGGTTGGCGACTACCTGCACCTGCGCCTCGACCATCAGCGGGATCAACTTGGACACATAGTAGTTGTCCATCGA
>JANXTP010000142.1 GCA_025352345.1 Burkholderiales bacterium
TGGCTCGATCTGTGACGGGTGGATCACCCACTTGCCCTCGTAGCCCAGCACGGCCGCGCGTTTCGCGGTCGACAGGAAACCATCCGGGTCGCTGAAATCGCCGTACGGGCCATCGAGCGACCCCGACCCCACACCACGGACACCCCCATGGCTTCCGACCTCGACATCGCGCAGCGCGCCACGATGCAACGCATCACCCAGGTGGCGCAGCGCATCGGCATCCCCGAAGACGCGCTTGAACCCTATGGCCACTACAAGGCGAAGATCTCGCTGGAGTACCTGGACAGCCTCAAAGGCCGCCACGACGGCAAGCTGATCCTGGTGACTGCCATCAGCCCCACCCCGGCGGGCGAAGGCAAGACCACCACCACCGTGGGCCTGGGCGATGCGCTGAACCGCATCGGCAAGAAAACGATGATCTGCCTGCGCGAGCCGTCGCTGGGCCCCGTGTTCGGCCTCAAAGGGGGTGCGGCTGGTGGCGGGTATGCGCAGATCGTGCCGATGGAAGACATCAACCTGCACTTCACGGGCGACTTCCACGCCATCGCTGCGGCGCACAACCTGCTGTCGGCGCTGATCGACAACCACATCCACCACGGCAATGCGCTGTGCATCGACCCACGGCTGATCACCTGGAAGCGCGTCGTCGACATGAACGACCGTGCGCTGCGCAAGATCGTTGTCGGCATGGGCGGCACGGCCAACGGCTTCCTGCGCGAAGACGGCTACGACATCGTGGTGGCATCAGAGGTGATGGCGATCCTGTGCCTGGCGCTGTCGCGCCACGACCTGAAGGAGCGCCTGGGCCGCATCATCATCGGCTACACGCAAGGCGAGCGGCAGCCGATTTACGCCCGTGACCTACAAGCGCATGGGGCGATGGCCGCGCTGCTCAAAGACGCCATCAAGCCAAACCTGGTGCAGACGCTGGAAAACAACCCGGCCATCATCCACGGCGGCCCGTTCGCCAACATCGCGCACGGCTGCAATTCGGTCACCGCCACCAAGGCCGGGTTGAAGCTGGCCGACTACGTGGTCACCGAAGCCGGCTTCGGCGCCGACCTGGGCGCCGAAAAATTCATCGACATCAAATGCCGCATGGCCGGCCTGCACCCGGCGGCGGTGGTGCTGGTGGCCACGATCCGCGCGCTGAAGTTCCACGGCGGCGTGAAGAAGGAAGACTTGAATCAGGAAAACCTGGCGGCGCTGGACCGGGGCATCGTCAACATCGAGCGCCACCTGCGCAACATCACACTGCACTACGGCCTGCCGTGTGTGGTGTCGGTCAATCACTTCACCGCCGACACCGACGCCGAGGTTGCGCTGCTGAAGGGCCGCATCGAGGCGCTGGGCGGCCGCTTCGTCGTTGCGCGCCACTGGGCCGAGGGTGGCCGAGGCGCTGAAGAACTGGCGCACACGGTGGTCGAGCTGGCGCAGGGCTTCCACGGCCGTCACCAATTCGTCTACCCCGACAGCGACACGCTGCAGGCCAAGATCACCGCAGTTGCCACCAAGATCTACGGCGCCGGCCAGGTCACTTTCGCCGAAGCGGCGCGCCAGCAGCTCGACGCGTGGAACGCCGACTACGGCCACTTCCCCGTGTGCATGGCGAAGACGCAGATGTCGTTCTCGGCCGACCCGTCGGTGCGCGGCGCGCCGAGCGGCCACACGTTGAACGTGCGCGAGGTGCGGCTGGCCAACGGCGCCGGCTTCGTCGTCGCGGTCTGCGGCGACATGATGACGATGCCGGGTCTGCCGAAGGTACCGGCGGCCGAGCGCATCGACATCGACGACGACGGGCGGGTCTCGGGGCTGTTCTGAGGGGCGGGGCCGAGCGGATCAGCGGCTGTTCGCAGCTGATGCGGCCGAATCGCACCGCGCGACGAATTCGACCGGCCCCTGCGCCGAGCTGCCACCGTCGGTCTGCATTACGAATGCGGATCTCGCCGCTGACCCAGCGGCCACGGTAGCGGTGCACGAGCTCTCGGCTGCCGCCATCGGCCACCTCGGCCGTGCGCGTGACGAAGCTTATCTCACCGGCCTCGACGCGCCCTTCCAGCACGCCGCGCGGCACGCCTAGGAAACTGGCCGTGCCATGCAGCTCATTCGCATCGCCGCGCAAATCGAAACGTTCGAGGTAATGCGCATTCGGCCAGTCGTAGCTGACCTGGGCCTGCCACAAGCCGTTGATGTCGTGTCGGGCAGCCGCCGTTTGCGCGTCAGGATGCGCCGAGACCACAGCGGGCGCATCGGCAGACGAGCCGGCCTTTTTGCCCCAGAGTCCGGTCATGTCGACGACCGCTGGCGCGGCCGCCACCAGCAGCGCCACGGCGACCCAACGGCCCTTGCTGCCCAAACCTGTTGAGGCTGGCGCTTTGGCAGGCTCGGCAGCGTCGCCGAGCGCCTCGCGCATGGCCACGAGCAGCCGATTCACGTCATCAGCGTAGCGAGTGTTGTCGATCGCCAGCGCATTGCGCCCGGCCAGCGCGCGCAGGTCTGCGGGCAGTTGGGCTTCGGTGGGCATCGCTGCGGCGCGCGCATCACCGGCCGTGTCGTCACGGCGGTAACTGATGAACACCCGAGCAGGGCGCATTCCAGAGGGCTAAGACCGTTGCAATGCGAGGCCAGCATACTGCCGCCGGGCTCGACGCCGCCGTGGCCCGTCTGCAGGCGGCCGGCGCCAGAACGGCCGATGTGCTTGAATCAAAGCATATGCAGGACTGCCAACCGACTCCTCCCTCGAACCGCAGCGCCTGGACATTGATGCTGGTCGCCGCCACCATCCTGATGATCACGATGGGCACACGGCAGTCGATGGGCCTTTTCGTCTCGCCGCTCAACACCCACACCGGCCTGGGCATCGCGACCATCAGTTTCGCGATGGCGATCGGGCAGTTCGTCTGGGGTGCGACGCAACCCGTCTTCGGTGCGGTGGCCGACCGCTGGGGCCCGGGCCGCGTGATCGTGGGGGGCGCGCTGATGCTGGCCGCAGGCTCGGTGCTGACCACACAGGTGACCAGCGAATGGGGTTTGATCTGCGCGCTGGGCGTGCTCAGCGCCGCAGGCGCTGGCAGCGGCAGCTTCTCGATCTTGATCGGTGCGACGGCCAAACGGCTGGCGCCGGAGCGCCGCTCCTTCGCCAGTGGCTTCATCAACGCCGGCGGCAGCTTCGGGCAGTTCGTCTTCGCGCCGCTGA
>JANXTP010000151.1 GCA_025352345.1 Burkholderiales bacterium
GCGGCCGATGGCGCCGCAGACGGTGCACGAGCACCTCGCCGCAGTGCTGGCCAGCGAGCACATTTCGGCCGAGCCCGGTGCGCTGCGCCTGCTGGCGCGGTCGGCTCGCGGCTCGATGCGCGATGCGCTGTCGATCACCGACCAGGCGGTGGCGTTCGGCGGCGGCGCGCTGCTCGAAGCCGGAGTGCGCGAGATGTTGGGCGCGGTCGATCGCCGCCATGCCATCCGGTTGATCGAGGCACTGGCTGACGGCAACGGGGCGGCGCTGCTGGCCGAGGCCGACGCACTGCGGGCGCTGGGCCTGTCGGCACGCGGCACGCTGGAGGAGATGGCTGAGCTGCTGCAGCAGATGGCGGTGGCGCAGGCAGTGCCTGATGCGCTCGATACCAGCGATGCCGATGCGGCAGCCGCTGCACGTTTGGCGTTGCTGCTGGCAGCCGACCAGACCCAGCTGCTCTACAGCATGGCGCTGCACGGCCGTGCCGAACTGGCGCTGGCGCCTGACGAGCACAGTGGCCTGGTGATGGTGCTGCTGCGCATGCTCGCGTTCGGACCGCCGGCGGGCACGCGTGCCATCGAGCCGGTGGCGGTCAAGGCGCAAGCCCCTATGAGGCCCGTGGCGTCGGCCCCATTGGCTCGGACGCCGGCGCCCGCGCGTGCTGCGATGCCGCCGGTGGTGCCATCGACACCTCCCCATGTGGCCGAACCGACGCCACCGCCGTGGGTCCATGCCCCGTGGGACGAGGAGGCGACCCCGGTCGCCGCAGCCGTTGCCGCGCCGGCCCTTGCGCCTGTGGCCAGCGAGTCAGTCGCGACGACGCTGCCCGACGTGGCATCGACGTCGCCTGAAGGTGCTGCCTTGGTATCCACGCCGCTCGGCGACCGCTGGGCTGACGTCGTGCAGGCGATGGTGCAGACCGGCAACATCGCGGCGATGGTGCGCGAGCTGGCGATCCAGTCGCAGTGCGTGCGCATCGATGACGGCGCGTCACCACCGCTGTGGGTGCTGCAGGTCGAGCGCGACACGCTGCGTTCTCCAGCGCAGCGCGACAAGCTGGAAGCCGCGCTGGCGCTGCATCTGGGCACACCGCTGACGCTCGACGTGCAGGCCGGCCCGGCGCAGGACACCCCCGCAATCCGCGCCAGTGCCGAGCGCTTACGCCGCCAGCGCGAGGCCGAGCAGATCATTGCCGACGACCCGATCGTGCGCACGCTGATGGCGCAGTACAGCGGCGCGCGCATCGTGCCGGGCTCGGTCAAGTACCAGTAGAGCCCCACGCAGAACACGCATCTACCCTTGATGTCCATGAAGGAGACGACACCATGATGAAGAACCAGCTGGCTGGCTTGATGAAGCAGGCCCAGGCGATGCAGGACAACCTGAAGAAGGCGCAGTACGAGTTGGGTGCGATCGAGGTCGAGGGCCAGTCCGGCGCTGGGCTGGTCAAGGTGACCATGACCTGCAAGCACGACGTCAAGCGCATCGTGATCGACCCCAGCCTGCTCGCCGACGACAAGGACATGCTCGAAGACCTGGTCGCTGCCGCCTTCAACGACGGCCTGCGCCGTGCCGAAGAGGTCTCGCAGGAAAAGATGGGCCGACTGACCGCCGGCATGCCACTGCCGCCAGGTATGAAGTTCCCCTTTTGAGCGGTCTGTCTCTGACGTCGCGTCCGCGTGGCTGAACCCGCACTCGACGCGCTGGTCGATGCCTTGCGCCGGTTGCCCGGCGTCGGCGAGAAATCGGCGCGGCGCATGGCCTTGCACCTGCTGCAGCACGACCGCATCGGCGCGCAGCGGCTCGCGCTGTCGCTGCAGGCGGCGGTGGCCAATGTGCGGCATTGCGCGCGCTGCCACACCTTCACCGAGAGCGAGGTCTGCGGTATCTGTGCCGATGGCCAACGCGATGCGCGGCTGCTGTGCGTGGTCGAGACGCCGGCCGACCAGTCGACGATGGAGCGCACCGGCAGTTACGCAGGCTACTACTTCGTGCTTATGGGGCGGCTGAGTCCGCTCGACGGCATCGGTGTGCACGACATCGGGCTGCAGGCGCTGCTGAGCCGCGCTGCCGAAGACGGTGTCGAGGAGGTGATCGTCGCCACCAACTTCACCGCCGAAGGCGAAGCGACTGCGCATGCCGTCAGCGAGGCCTTGAAGGCGCGCGGCCTCCGGGTCACACGGTTGTCGCGCGGGGTGCCGGTGGGCAGTGAACTTGAGTACGTCGACCTGGGCACGATCGCGCATGCGCTGGTCGATCGTCGTTGAACATTGCTTAGCCGAGACTTACCATGACGAACATCAGCACCTGGTGCCTCCTGACCGCGGCGGTGATGCCGATCGTCTGCGCCGGTATCGCCAAATGGGGCACTTTTTCAAAGCCCGCGTCCGACGGCGGTTACGACAACAACCACCCTCGAGAATGGCTGTCTCGACAGCAGGGCTGGCGTCTGCGTGCGAACGCGGCGCAAGCCAATTGCTTCGAGGCGCTGCCGTTCTTCATCGGAGCGCTGCTGTGGGCGCAGCAGATCGGTGCGCCGCAACATCGCGTTGACGTGCTGGCGGTCGGCTTCATCCTGCTGCGCAGCGTCTATGTCGCGTTGTATCTGGCCGATCGGGCTGGCCTGCGCAGCCTGGTGTGGGGGGCGGCGCTGGCCGTCAACATCGCGCTGCTGTTTTCCGGTGGCTGACGACAGAGCGGCCCGCTGCGCGGCCGCTTTGCGACTTACTTGGCTGCCAGTTCCACCGTCTTGCGGGTGCCGGTGGGCGGCGTCTTCGTCACGCGTTTCGGCGCCACGCCCTTGGCCGAATTGCTCTTGCTTGCGGTTGCGACGCGCACCGGTACTTTTGTTCGCACTGATGCGACACGGGTGGTGGCCGCTCGACGTGCGGGCTGGTAGACGACGATGGCAGCACCCGGCTTGAAGCGGGCAATGGTCGTGACCGCATTCCACTCCGCCACCTGAGCCGCGCTGACGCGGTAGCGGCGCGCGATGCTCGCCACCGTGTCGGCCTTGCCGGTTTTCAGCACCACGCGGCGCCGCGGCGGTACGTCGGGTGCCAGTTGCATCATGGCGTTTTCGGCCACGTGCTCGGCCACATCGGTGGTGCGCTGTTCGCTGCGCGGCACCAGCAGGGTCGAGCCGGCCTTGACCAGCATGCGCGGCGGGATGCGGTTGACGCTGCACAACGCGGCTTCGCTCATGCCGACCTGGCGGGCCGCGTCGCCCGGGCGCATGGTCTTTGGTGCAACCCAGGCGGTCCAGCTGGCCAGCGGCGCGTGGTGCTCGGAGAGCTTGCGCATGAAGGCGCTGGCGTTGTCGTAGGGCAGCAGCACCTGCGGCGTGCCAGCGGCCAGGATCACCGGCTTGTTCATCTGAGGGTTCAGCGTCTTGAATTCTTCGAGCGACACGCCGGCCAGCCGCGCGGCCAGATCGACATCGATGTCGCGCTGGATCGGCACGCCCAGAAAGTAGGGGTGGTTGGTCACCATCGGCAGGCTGAGTGCGAAGGCTTCCGGCGAGGTGACGATGTTTTTCACCGCCTGCAGCTTGGGCACGTAGTTGCGGGTCTCCTCAGGCATCTTCAGGCTGAGGTAGTCGGTGGGCAGGCCGGCTTTCTGGTTGCGCGTGATCGCTCGCTGCACGTTGCCCTCGCCCCAGTTGTAGGCGGCCAGCGCCAGGTGCCAGTCGCCGAATTGCGCATACAGACGCTGCAGGTAATCGAGGGCGGCGCGGGTCGAGGCCAGCACGTCGCGGCGATCGTCGCGGAAGATGTTCTGCGTCAGCGCGTAGTCGCGTCCGGTGGCCGGCATGAACTGCCACATGCCCGAGGCCTTGGCCGACGAGATGGCTTGCGGGTTGAAAGCACTTTCGATGAACGGCAGCAAGGCCAGCTCGGTCGGCATTCCGCGGGCTTCCAGTTCCTCGACGATGTAGAACAGGTAGCGGCTGCCTCGGGTGGTCATCCGCTCAACGTAGTCGGGACGGCTGGCATACCAGCGCTCGCGCTCACGGACCAAGTCGGTGTCGAGGTCGGGCATCTTGAAGCCTCGGCGTACACGCGCCCAGAGGTCGGTCTGCGCGGCTGCATCGTTGAGGTTCACACTGACCTCTGGGCGCACCGGGTCGACCGGTGCCGCAGCGGCGGCCGGTGCGTTGGAGACGTTCGCGTCACGCCCACCTGATCGATCGACATTGCCTGAATCAATCGATGCAGACAGCGGCTTCGCGCTGCCGCTGGACGGGCCACCCACCGAACCCGGCGGGTCTGCGCGGGTGGCGCATCCGCTGCCGACCCACCCGGTGGCCAAAACCAGCAGGGCGATCAGTGCCGTCCTGCGCAGCGGGTGTGTCGGTAGCTCGGTCATCAGAAGTTGTTTTTCCATTGCCGCAGTGCGGTGAACACATCCAGCGGTTGATCGCTGTGTGCGCCGTGGCTGCGGGCGGTGTTGATCACTGCGGGGACATCGCAGCGCAGAAAGGGGTTGATCGCCAATTCATCCGCGATGCGGCCGGGTACGGTGGGTTGAGCGGCAGCGCGCAGTTGCTCGCACTGGCGGGCGTAGCGAGCGAGGTCCACGTTGTCGGGCTCCACGGCGTGGGCAAATTTCAGGTTGCTCAGCGTGTACTCGTGGGCGCAACACACGCGGGTGTCGCCCGGCAGCGCAGCCAGCGCCTGCAACGAATGGTGCATCTGCGCCGGCGTGCCCTCGAACAGTCGGCCGCAGCCGCCGACAAACAGCGTGTCACCGCAGAACAGCACCGGCGCGTCGGTCTCGGTACCGGCAGTGGCGCCGGCCCGGGGGCGATGGAAGTAGGCGATGTGACCCGAGGTGTGGCCGGGCACGTCGATGACGTCGAAATCCAGTCCCAGCGCCGTCACGCGATCGCCACCCCGCACACGGACGCAAGGGTCGGGAATGGCCTCCAGGGCAGGTCCGTAGACGGGGCCCTGCAGACGCGGCAGCAGCGCGGGTACACCGCCGATGTGATCGTCGTGGTGGTGCGTCAATAGAATCACCGCAAGCTTGAGTTGCAGGCGATCAAGTGCGGCCAGCACCGGCGCGCTGTCTCCCGGATCGATCACGATGGCATCGACGTCGTCGTGAAGCATCCAAATGTAGTTGTCGGTGAACGCGGGCAGTGCGACTAAATTCATGACGGAAACCGCGGTTGATGAGTGCACAACCAGTATAGGTTTGGGCGCCTGGCTGGCGACCCCGCCCGGCGCTTATTTGCTCGCCTGGGAACAGCGGTACCTCGACGCCGCGGTCGCCGATGTCTTCGGCTTCCACGCGGTGCAGCTCGGCCTGCCGGCGCTCGATGCGTTGCGCAACAACCGCATGCCGCACCGCTGGCTGGCCGTCGATGTCGCGCACCGCCTGGGCGCTGGCGCATCAGACCCGGCCGCACCCCGGCGCGCTGTCGCTCTGAACTGTGATTTCGATGCGCTGCCGTTCGACAGCCAGAGCCTGGACCTGGTGGTGTTGCCCCACACCCTCGAACTGGCGCGCGACCCGCACCAGACCTTGCGCGAGGTCGAGCGGGTGCTGATGCCCGAGGGCCGCGTGGTCATCATTGGCTTCAACCCGACCAGCCTGTGGGGCATCCGTCAGCAGACCGGCCGCGCGCGCCGCCGCCTCGGCCTGGGCTCGGACACCTCCCTTTACCTGCCGCGTGAAGGTGACTTCATCGCCTACCGCCGCTTGCGAGACTGGCTTCGGCTGCTCAGCTTCGAAGTGGAAACTGGGCGTTTCGGCTGCTACCGACCGCCGGTGCAATCCGAGCTGTGGCTGGCCCGGTTCGGTTGGATGGAGGGTGCTGGCGAGCGTTGGTGGCCAGTGCTGGGTGCGGTCTATGCGCTGACCGCCGTGAAGCGGGTGCGCGGCATGCGGCTGGTCGGGCTGGTGCGTGATCAACGCACCCAGGTCAGCGCGTCGCCAGCGGTGGTGACGCAGCAGGTACGCCATCGCGAGGCCGGGCGCCTGGCGCATGAGCTGGCCGAACATGAGTGATCTGAACACGAACGCTGAAAACGAACGAGAGACGATGAGCGAGACCTTGCCGATACAGCGCCCGCGGGTGACTATCTACACCGACGGTGCCTGCAAGGGCAACCCAGGGCGCGGCGGCTGGGGCGCGTGGCTCACGACTGAGGGTCACGAGAAGGAGCTGTTCGGCGGTGAACTGATCACCACCAACAACCGGATGGAGTTGACCGCGGTGATCGAGTCACTGGCCTCGCTCAAGCGCACCTGCACGGTGGTGATCTATACCGACAGCCAATACGTGCGCAAGGGCATCACCGAGTGGATCCACGGCTGGAAACAGCGTAGATGGACAACCGCCGACCGCAAGCCGGTGAAGAACGCCGAGCTGTGGCAGCGGCTCGATGCGCTGCGCGCGCTGCACGACGTGGACTGGCGCTGGGTGAAAGGCCATTCGGGTGACCCGGGCAACGAGCGCGCCGACGCGCTGGCCAACCGAGGCGCTGCCGAAGCGAGCTGACTTCAGCGTGGATCAGCGGCCTGGCAGCGCGTCGTTCAGGCGCCGACTCGATCGCATCTACCTGGCCTACACCGCAGGTTTCGTCGTGTTCGTACTGGGTTTGGCTGCACTGGAGCAGATGGGCCTGCCCAAGCGCGCGGTCGGCGTCATTTTTCTGCTGTCGACGGTGCTGCTGTATGCCGGCATCGGCATACTCAGTCGCACCACCGACCCGGTCGAGTACTACGTTGCCGGTCGGCGTGTGCCGGCGTTCTACAACGGCATGGCCACCGCGGCCGACTGGATGTCGGCCGCGTCGTTCATCGGCCTGGCAGGTACGCTGTACCTGCAGGGCTATGGCGGGTTGGCCTTCGTGCTCGGCTGGACCGGCGGTTACTGCCTGGTGGCCTTGCTGCTCGCGCCCTACCTGCGCAAATTCGGCCAGTTCACGATCCCCGATTTTCTCGGCGCGCGCTACGGCGGTCACCTGCCGCGGGCGGTGGGCGTGCTCGCCGCGGTGCTTTGCTCCTTTGTTTATCTGGTCGCGCAGATCTACGGCGTCGGGCTGATCACCGCACGGCTGACCGGTGTCGATTTCGTCATCGGCATCTTCCTCGGGCTGGGCGGCATTCTTGTGTGTTCTTTTCTGGGCGGTATGCGCGCGGTGACCTGGACGCAGGTGGCGCAGTACATCGTGCTGATCACCGCCTTTCTGGTGCCAGTGATCTGGTTGTCGATCAAGCAGACCGGGGTGCCGATCCCGCAGCTGGTCTATGGCGCGCAGCTCGCCAAGGTGACCGAGCGCGAGCAGCAGTTGCTGCACGACCCGAAGGAGCAGGAGGTCATCGCCGCGTTCAAGGCCCGAGCGCAGGATTACGCGGCACGCCTGGTCGATGTGAAAGCGTCGCTCGCCAACGAGCGCCAGGCTGGGCGCCGCAAGGTGGAGGCACTGAAGGCCGAGAACGCATCGCTGGCCGACATCCAAGCAGCCGAGAAGGCGCTCTTGCGCATCCCGAAGAACGAAGCGGCGGCGCGTGAAGAGTGGACGCGTGAGGTGGCCCGCAACGAGGCACGGGCGCGCCCGCTGGCCGGCATGCCACCGCACGCGCAGCAGTTTGCGGGCGACCCGAACGGAACGCCTGCAGAGCGTGAGCAGTTCAAGCTGTCGCGGCTGAATTTCCTGGCGCTGGTGCTGTGCCTGATGGTGGGCACTGCTGGTCTGCCGCACATCCTGGTGCGCTGCTACACCACGCCGTCGGTGAAGGAGGCACGGCGCTCTGTCACCTGGGCGCTGTTCTTCATCTTCCTGCTTTACATGACCGCGCCGGCGCTGGCGGTGATGGTCAAGTACGAGGTGTTCAACGTGCTGGTCGGCACCCGTTTCGATCAGCTGCCGGTGTGGATATCGACCTGGGCCAAGGTGGATTCATCGCTGCTGTCGGTCATCGACATCAACAAGGACGGCATCCTGCAACTGGGCGAGATGCGCATTGGTGGTGACATCGTGGTGCTGGCCACGCCCGAGATCGCCGGTTTGCCGTACGTGATTTCCGGGATGGTGGCCGCCGGTGGTCTGGCCGCGGCGCTGTCCACCGCTGACGGCTTGCTGTTGACCATCGCCAACGCGCTGTCGCACGACAGCTATTTCAAAATGGTCAACCCGCAGGCGTCGGCAGCACAGCGGGTGGCACTGTCGAAGGTGACCCTGCTCGCGGTGGCGCTGGGGGCCGGCGCGGTGGCCGCGCAACGACCGACCGACATTGTCTTCCTGGTATCCGCCGCGTTTTCGTTGGCCGCTGCGGCATTCTTCCCGGCACTTGTTGCAGGCGTGTTCTGGGCAAGGGCGAACCAGCCTGGCGTGGTGACCGGCATGGTGTCGGGTCTGGCCGTCACGCTGTACTACATGGTGCAGAACGAGCCCTGGCTGCGCAGCCTGTTCGGCGTGACCCAGACTCCGGTGCTGTGGTTCGGCATCTCGCCGATTGCCTCCGGCGTTTTCGGCATGTCGGTCGGCGCGGCGGTGATCGTCGTCGTCAGCCTGTTGACACCGGCGCCGGGCGTCGAATCGGGCCGCTTCACCCGCCAACTGCGGGTTCCGCGCGCCGACTGAGCAGGCAGTCCGCTGTGCCGTAGGCAGCAGCGTCGCGAGGCGATATACTCGCGGGCTTGCCTTGCCACACCCAGGTCGACGCTTCGGGGTGGCTTCCATGTCGGAATTCACAAGGAGATTCAATGCGTCATTACGAAATCGTGCTCCTGATCCATCCGGATCAGAGCGAACAAGTTCCAGCCATGCTGGAACGCTACAAGGGTGTGATCACCGCCGGTGGCGGCAAGGTTCACCGGGTAGAGGACTGGGGCCGTCGTCAGATGGCTTACCTGATCCAGAAGCTGGCCAAGGCTCACTACCTGTGCATCAACATCGAGTGCAGCAAGGAAGTGCTGGCCGAGTTGGAAACCGGTTTTCGCTTCAACGACGCTGTGTTGCGCCACCTGACGGTGCTCAAGAGCAAGGCCGAGACGACCCCGTCGGTGATGATGAAGTCATCCGACCGGGAAGACCGCCGCGCACCGCAGGAGTCGGCTGCCTGATCTGGCCGTGTGATGTCGCCCCGGCTGAGTGCCCCCGATGAACAGATTGGTTCTGACGGCGCAGCTGGTCGAGAAATCCGCGTTGCGCTACACCCCTGCCGGCTTGCCGGCACTCGATTTCAGCCTCAGGCATGAATCGGAGGTGATACACAACGGTACGCCTCGGCAGGTGTCGATGGACATCAGGGCGCGTGCAGTCGGCGATATCACGGTTGCGTTGAACGGTCTGGAACTCGGAAGCACGCACGGCTTTGCCGGCTTCCTGGGATCGCAGCGCAACGGCAAGGGCGTTGTTTTCCATGTGACTGAACTGGACTGAAGTCCGAACGGTCTCGATTCACGAATTGAATTTGACAGAGGTTTGATATGCCACCACCCCGCGGTAAAGGTAAGTTTTCCAAGGATCGCAAACCCAAGCGCAACCAGCAATCGCTGCTGTTTCGCCGCAAGCGTTTCTGCCGGTTCACCGTCACCGGTGTGACTGAGATCGACTACAAGGACGTCGAAACCCTGCGCGATTTCATCGGCGAAAACGGCAAGATCACGCCGGCCCGCCTGACTGGAACGCGTGCTTTCTTCCAACGCCAGTTGACCACCTGCATCAAGCGGGCGCGTTTCCTGGCGATGTTGCCGTACAGCGACCAGCACCGCGTCTGAGGACACCCACATCATGCAAATCATCCTGCTGGAAAAAGTGGCGAACCTGGGCGACCTTGGTGACGTGGTCAAGGTCAAGGACGGCTACGCCCGCAACTTCCTGATCCCGAGCCGTGCCGCACGTCGTGCGACTGCGGCCGCCATCAAGGAATTCGAGGTCAAGCGCGCCGAGCTCGAAAAGGCGGCCGCCGAGAAGCTGGCTGCGGCGCAAGCCTTGGGCGAGAAGATGAGCGGTCGCACCGTTCACATCACGCAAAAGGCGGGCGTCGATGGCCGTCTGTTCGGCTCCGTCACCAACAACGACATCGCCGAAGCGCTGACGCGCATTGAGTTCAAGGTGGTCAAGTCGCAGGTACGCCTGCCGAATGGCCCGCTGAAGACCGTCGGCGAGCATCTGGTGTCGGTGTCTCCGCACACCGATGTGGTGGTCGAAGTCAAGGTCGTGGTGGTGGGCGAAGCCGCCTGATTCCCGGTCTTATTCGCTGACGCGGCGTCTATCGCCGCGCTGACGAAACCGCTGTCTACCGAGCCTGGGCTCGGTAGACAGCGGTTTTTTGCTTTCTGGCTGGGCAAAGAAAATTTTCCCCGCATGGTTCGAATCTGCAGGCGCCATGCGGGAAGCACACCGCCAGATTCCGCGCATGCAGAGGGAGTGCTTTCCCGAATGCAATTTGTTCGCATGTGGATACATTGAACGGGCGGTTTTGAGATAAGCCGTTTCAAGCTCATTCGCAGCTGATTCGCTGTGAGCACCTGTCTGTTGCAACGTTGAGCCACTGGCTCGATAGCGAAATTCACGCCTTGCTGAGCGTGGGTTGGCGCGAGTTGCCGAACTGAAGAAGATTTCGGAGACCGGCATGAGCAGTCGCAGTACGAAGCAGATTTCCCCCCACCCTGAGGAGGGCGTGCACATCGCGTCGCCACCTCCGACCCTGTAGCGGTAAGCCAAGACGCTGAAGCGCGTCAGCCGGTGCATCACGGTGCTTCGGTGCACTGGCGGCGCATGCGAGCATTGATCTCGGTCAAATTCATACGCACTCCGGTTGAGTCAAACCTGTTCAACGGAGCTCTCCCTAAAGCTGCACTCAGCCAGGCTGCAACGGCATTCGGCGGGCTCCCACTCACAACCTAGGACGACGACATGGGCCTACAGATCAACATCGACAACGGCGGCACGCTGACCGACATCTGCATCCTCGGTGGCCCGCGGGTCCAGAAGACCAAGGTGCTGACGACGCCGTACGACCTCAGCAAATGCTTCTTCGAAGGGCTGGAAAAGGCCTCAGGCGTCGTCTACGGCAAGCCGGATGTGCGGCGGTTGCTGGAAGAGGTGGATCTGATCCGCTACTCGACCACGCAGGGCACCAATGCGATCTGTGAGCGCAAGGGGCCTCGGCTGGGCCTGATCGTCGACGCGAAGGGATCGCGCCTGCTCGAAGAACTGGCCGCACACGACCCGGATGTCTATCAGGCCCTGGTCGGTGACCGGGTGGTGGTGCTCGATTCCGCCCTGGTGATGGGCGACAACGCGCAGATGCAGGTCGTCGGTGCGATCAACAAGCTGACGGCTGCGGGTGCGAGCCGCATCGTCGTCAGCTTCGGCGGTGCCGACTTCATCGCGGTGGAAAACGCGTTCCGCAAGGTGGCGCTGCGCAAATACCCACGGCATCTGCTGGGCGCCGTGCCGATGCTCTACGGCAGCGACCTCAGCGTCGACAAGGACCCGGTGCGCCGCACCTGGACCGCGCTGATCAACTCCTTCCTGCACCCCGGAATGGAAGCGTTTCTGTACAACGCGGAAAACCGGCTGCGCCAGTACCGCACGAAGAATCCGTTGCTGATCTTCCGCAATGACGGGGACGCTTCGCGTGTGGCCAAGACGATCGCGATCAAGACCTACAGCTCTGGCCCGCGCGGCGGTGTCGAAGGCGTCAAGGCGTTTTCCAGGGTCTATGGATACACCGATGTGGTCGGGATCGACGTCGGCGGTACCACCACCGACGTGTGCCAGTACCTCGCCGGGGGCGTGGCTGAAGTGCGCCATGGGCACGTCGAGGGCATCAGCGTGTCGTTGCCGCTGTGCGAGATCGTCAGCGTGGGGGCGGGAGGCAGCTCGATCATCAAGGTGGTCGGTGGCAAGATCGTCATCGGTCCGGAAAGTGTCGGCGCCGTGCCCGGCCCGGCCTGCTTTGGGCGTGGCGGCCAGTTCGCCACCATCACCGATGCGAGCCTGCTGCTGGGCCTGTTCGATCCGAAATCGTATTTCGGCGGTGGCATGGGCCTGGACCTCGATCGCGCCGCGACGGC
>JANXTP010000155.1 GCA_025352345.1 Burkholderiales bacterium
CCCGTCGCGCGCAACTGGCGTGACAACTCGCGCAGCAGTTCAAACCGGTCGGCCACCGCCGACTCACCCACCTCAACCCACAAGGCTTGCGCGGCCCGCGGCGCGGCCAGCAGTTGCGTGCGCAGGCGCGCGGCAAAGCCGCTGTCGGCCAGCGAGGCCGGTGCGATGTTGACGCAGCGCGCCAGGCCATCGGCGGAGATGGCCTGCAATGCCAGCGCCACGGCGCGCTCGTCGACGGAGCAGGTCAACCGGCCCCGCAGCGCAAGTGGCAGCCAGCGCGCAGCCACCTCGAACGCGGCGCCCGGCTCCAGTTGCATGCGCAGCGGACACTCGATGTGGATCAGCCGGCCGGCGCCGTCCACGACCGGAAAGCTGGCGAGTTGCACCCGCCCTTCGAGCAGGGCTTCTCGCACCCGCGCGGTCCAGCCGCTTTCACCCAGGCTCGCCAGGGCCGGCGCCGTGGGGTCAGCGGCCTCTGACGCTGCCGCCTCGGGCTCGGCTTCGATCGAAGCATCAACCGAGAACGGCCCACCGCTTTCGGCCCGCGCCAGCGCCAGATCGGCACCGCCCAGGACATCGGCCAGGGCCGCGCCATGCCGCGTCTCGACCGCGCCGGCGGCCACCGTCACGCCTTGCGCAAATGCCGGCAGTGCGGCGCGCAACAGTTCGACGACGGCTTGCGCGGTTTCGCGCGCCAGCCCGCCCACCGGCAGGACCAGGCCGAAGTCGGAGCCGTTGAGCCGGCCCACGAAGGCGCCATCGACCCGCTGTGTGTAGGCCTGCAGCGTCCGGGCGATCGTGGCAATCAACCGGTCGGTGCTGTTGTGCCCGAGCGAGCGGTTGATCTCGGCCAGATCGATCAGCCGCAGCAGCACCAGCCCGCCGGCGGCGGGGCCGTCTTCGCGCTGCAGGCTGGCACCGAGCAAGGCCATGAAGTGGTTGCGGTTCGACAGGCCGGTCAGCGCGTCGCAGGTGGCTTGGCGGCGCAAGGCCTCCACTTGCGCGGCCTGGCCCTCGAACACGCCGCGCAAGCGGTCCACCATGGTGTTCATCGCCTGGGTCAGGCGGCGCAGTTCGGGCACCTCGGGCTCGGCGAGCGTGAGGTACTCGCCGCGCTGCAAGGCCTTGGCTTGGCGCACCACGGCGTCGAGCGGCCGGCGAATGCGCGCCACACCCAGCGCCGCCAGCAAGCCCGCGCCGATGCCTACTCCCGCCAGCACGAGCGCCACGCGCAGGCTGCCGCGCCACAACGCGTCGAGCGCATAGGCCGACTGGCTGACCACCTCGACCGTGCCAAGTGAACGCCAGCCATCGGACACCTGGGCCACACCGGGCACCGACGCGATCGGCAGCCAGGCAGCGAACCACGCGGGTGCCACGCTGGCGCGGGCCGGCCCGTCGGACGCGCTGCGTTCGAACAGCGTCCTGCCATCGGTGCCGGCGATGCGGATGCGGCTGTAGAAGCCACTGTCAAACTGCGCCGCAGCGACCAGCGCCATCAGTTCGGATTGCCCGTGCTGCTGCGACAACACCAGCGCCAGTGCGGTCGCGTTGTCGCTGTTCTTCAGGCGCAGTTGCGTTTGCAGCGTGTCGCGAACCGAGTACACGTTCACCGCCACGCTGCCGACCCAGGCCAGCGCCAGCGTGGCCAGCAGCAACAGCCAGATCTGCCGTATCAAGGACATGCCGATTTTCCCGTGTTCATTGAAACCCTTCGCTGCGGACCTTGGCCAGCAACTCGCGCCAGCGCGACAGCCGCGCCAGCGGGTCGCCTGCGCCCCGCCCGTTCACGCCTTCCCACAAGCCCTCGGCGTTGAAGCTGAACACCGGCACCAGGTCGGGTCGGCGCGAGGCCGGACGGACGGCATCGATCAGATTATCGAGAATCAGCGGGTCGTCGCCCGGCGCGGCGGTATAGGCCAGCACCATGTGCGCCAGCACGGCGTGGCCAGGCTGTCCCGGCTGCCCCAGCGTGGCCCGCACGTACACCAGGCGCAACTGCGCCGGCGCGGTGCCGGCGGCGAGCAGGCTGAAATACTTGCCGATCACATAGTCCTCGCAGTCGCCGCGCCCCTTGCCCAGCATTTCGAGCGGGCTGGCCCAATAGTCTTCGACGCCCCAGACCGCGATGTCCGAGGCAAACACGATGCGGTTGTTGAAAAACCGGTTGACGGCGGCGAGCCGCATCTCGTCGTCCAGGCTCGCCACAGACGCCAGCAGCGTCTGCAAAGCGCGTGCCCCCGAGACCGCTTGCGGGCCGTGCGCCTGCGCCGCGAGCAGCATGGTGTCGCGGTCCCAGGCGCCGGCAACGACGGCGCTGCAGGCCAGCGCCAGCGCCACCAACCGCCACGCCAACGTCCGCGCCCATACCGCCAGCCTTGGCTCAGTCACTCGCCTGCACCTGCAGGCGCCGCTCGATGTAGTGGGGTCCGGTCGCCCCGACGTTGTCGGGGCAGGACGTGGTGCTGCTGCAGGCCACCGCGTCGATGCTGTAGATGCGCACGGTGCGCGGCGTGCCGGGTGCCGACTCGCCCTCGTTGAAACTGTGCGAGTCGCAACTCACGGTGACGCGCATGCCGGTGCTGGCGCTCAGGTCCAGCGTCTGACTGGCGCCGCTGCACGCCGTCCAACTGCCCTTGAAGGCTTGGTACAAGCCCCATTCGTTGCCGGCACGGGCGGCCTGCAAGGCGCGCGCCGACAGCAGGTTGTGCGCACTTGTGGACTGGGCCACGGCGCTGAAGCGCAGAATTGCCGCCGCGAGTGCCGCCAGCACCACCAGCACGATGATGGCCATGATCGCGCCGAATCCGCCTTCTCGCTTTATGGCGCTCGGCATCGTGGCGCTCCGCCTCATGGCCCGTTCGCGACGTGCGCGCCCATCGCGATGTGCGCCGACTCGCCACGGTGGGCCAGATTGAGTTCGATCCAGACAAAGCCGCTCTGCTGCGTGGCGCCCTGGTTCGGGTCGTAGACGAAGCTGCAGCTGCGCACCCGTGTGGCCAGCACGTCGCCGTCCGCGCTCGACGGGCAGGCGCTCGGGTACGCGGCGTTGAAGCCGTAGTTCATGACGCGTGACAGCGTGCCCTTGCCGTTGCCCTGGGCATCGAGCGTGCCGTCGGCGCCGCTGCAGACATAGAACACGGCGCGTTGCGCATTCGGCACGACCGTGAAACGCCCACCGTCGTAGCCGAGCGGGAACTGCTTGGCGGTCACCGTGATGCGGTGCCTGCCGTAGGCGGCTGCGGGGGTGGCCACTTCGATGATGTCGGAACGGTTCGCGCCGCCGTAGACATCGCCCGGGCTCTGGTTGCCGACGACGACCCAATCGCCGACGGCAGGGGGCAGCGCAAACGGCGTCAGCACGTCGAACACGCGGGTCGCCTGGCTCGGGTCCAGCGGCGCCGAACAGTCGGCCCCCGGCACGCAATTCGGGCCCACGTCGTTGACCGTGTCGGGCTCGGTGCGGAACCTCCCACCGGCGCTGGTGGGCAGAAGTTCGAAGCACTGCGAGCCGGGGATGCGGATCGAATTGGGCACCGCCTGGCGCACATCGCGCACGATGCGGCGCAGCGCCGTGTCGGCCTGATCGGTCAGGTCGGCGCGGGCACGGCTCGCGAGGTAGCCGTCGATCGCGGGCCGGAAAAACACCACCAGCGCGGCGGCCATCACCGAGCCGATCACGATCACCAG
>JANXTP010000163.1 GCA_025352345.1 Burkholderiales bacterium
AAAAGCAAGTGATGAAAGCCACCGACATCCGCCAGACCTTTCTGACCTTCTTCGAATCGAAGGGCCACACCATCGTCACCAGCTCGCCGGTCGTGCCGGGAGACGACCCGACGCTGCTGTTCACCAACGCCGGCATGAACCAGTTCAAGGACGTGTTCCTCGGCTTCGACAAGCGGCCTTACACCCGCGCGACGACCAGCCAAAAATGCATCCGCGCCGGTGGCAAGCACAACGACCTCGACAACGTGGGCTACACCGCACGGCACCACACCTTTTTCGAGATGCTGGGCAACTTCAGCTTCGGCGACTACTTTAAGCAGGACGCGATTGCCTACGCCTGGCAGCTGCTGACCGAGGTCTACAAGCTCCCAAAGGAAAAGCTCTGGGTCACGGTCTACGCCGAAGACGACGAGGCGTATGCCATTTGGAACACGCAAGTGGGGGTGCCGGCCGAGCGCATCGTGCGCATCGGTGACAACAAGGGCGCGCGCTACGCGTCGGACAACTTCTGGATGATGGGCGACACCGGCCCCTGCGGGCCGTGTACCGAGATCTTCTATGACCACGGCCCTCAGGTCGCCGGCGGCCCGCCGGGCTCGCCGAACGAGGACGGCGACCGCTACATCGAGATCTGGAACAACGTCTTTATGCAGTTCAACCGCACCGAAGATGGTGTGATGCACAAGCTGCCGAAGCCCAGCGTCGACACCGGCATGGGCCTGGAACGCATCACCGCGGTGCTGCAGCATGTGCACAGCAATTACGAGATCGACCTGTTCGTGAATCTGCTGGCGGCAGCGAAGCGCGCGGTGGATGCCGCTGGTGCGGTGAATGCTGACAAGGATTCGCCCTCGCTGAAGGTCATCGCCGACCACATCCGCGCCTGCTCGTTCACGATCGTCGACGGCATCATCCCCGGCAACGAAGGCCGTGGCTATGTGCTGCGCCGCATCACGCGCCGCGCGATTCGCCATGGCTACAAACTCGGTGCACGCACGCCGTTCTTCCACACGCTGGTGGCCGCACTCGCGGTCGAAATGGGCGATGCCTATCCCGAGCTTCGCCAGCAGCAACAGCGCGTCACCGAGGTGCTGAAGCAGGAGGAGGAACGCTTCTTCCAGACCATCGCGAACGGCATGGAAATCCTGGAAGCGGCGCTGGCCTCACTGCCGAAGAGCGAGGTGCTCAACGGCGATCTGGCCTTCAAACTGCACGACACCTATGGCTTCCCGCTGGACCTGACGGCGGACGTCTGCCGCGAACGCGGCGTGACGGTGGACAGCGCGGCGTTCGACATCGCGATGAACCGCCAGCGGGAGCAGGCGCGCGCCGCCGGCAAGTTCAAGATGGCACAGGGCCTCGACTACAGCGGCACGGCCACCACCTTTCATGGCTATGAGCACCTGGCGCGCGACGGGACCAAGGTCACCGCGATTTATCTCGACGGCAGCGCGGTGCCGACCGCCCGCGCCGGCGACGACGTGGTGATCGTGCTCGACCAGACACCGTTCTACGCCGAGAGCGGCGGCCAGGTGGGTGACACCGGCGAGCTGCGCAACCCGACCACGCGCGTGCTGGTCGAAGACACGATCAAAGTGCAGGCCAGTGTGTTCGGCCACCATGGCCGTGTTGTCGAAGGCGAGGTTTCAGTCGGCGACAGCTTCACGGCGCGAGTCGATGGCGAACGCCGCGCGAAGACAGTACGCAACCATTCAGCGACGCACCTGATGCACAAGGCCTTGCGCGAGGTGCTGGGCGCCCATGTGCAGCAGAAGGGCTCGCTGGTGACGCCTGAGCGCACCCGCTTCGACTTCGCCCACAACGCGCCGATGACCGAGGCGCAGATCGTGAAGATCGAGGCATTGGTCAACGCCGAGATCCTGGCCAATGCGGCGACGCAGGCACGGGTGATGGCGATCGACGACGCGCAGAAGACCGGCGCGATGATGCTGTTCGGCGAGAAGTACGGTGACGAGGTGCGTGTGCTCGACATCGGCAGCAGCCGCGAGCTGTGCGGCGGCACGCACGTGACGCGCACCGGTGACATCGGGCTTTTCAAGGTGGTCGCCGAAGCGGGCGTGGCGGCGGGCGTGCGGCGCATCGAGGCGATCACCGGCGACAACGCGCTGGTGTATCTGCAATCGCTGGAAAGCACGATGAACCAGTTGGCTGGCACGCTGAAAGCCGCCCCGGCCGAGGTGCCGCATCGCCTCGCACAAGTGCTCGATCAGGTGCGCGCGCTGGAGAAGGAGCTGGTTGCGATCAAGGGCAAGCTTGCCTCATCTCAAGGCGACGAACTGCTGGCGCAGGCGATTGATGTCGGCGGCGTGAAGGTACTGGCGGCACGCCTCGAAGGGGCCGATGCCAAGGCGCTGCGCGAAACGCTGGACAAGCTGAAGGACAAACTGAAGAGCGCGGTCGTGGTGCTCGCCAGCGTCGAGGGCAGCAAGGTTCAATTGGCTGCGGGTGTGACGCCCGACAAGGTCGGCCAAGTGAAAGCCGGCGAGCTGGTCAACTTCGTCGCGCAGCAGGTCGGCGGAAAGGGCGGCGGCAAGGCCGACATGGCAATGGCAGGCGGCACCGATGCGAGCGGACTGGCCGCTGCGCTCGCATCGGTCGGCCCGTGGGTGGCCGATCGGCTGTAAAAAAGCAAACGGGCGCGAAGATCGCGCCCGTCGCGTCGCCTGACTGGCGTCAGCGTGTGGCTGACCTCACGACGACGAGCCGCCCTTGAGCTTCTTCTCTTGCTCAGCACGCAGGTGCGAGTACTTGAACTGATTCACGATCCAGATGCCGACGACGATGAACCACAGCAGGAAAAGAATGCCTTGAACTTTCATTCTGGATACCTCGTTGTAATGAGTGATGGGCAACAGTTAGAAAATTATCGTCAAAAACGCAAACAGCCAGTAGCTTTTTGACGTTCAACGCCCACGCTTGCCACGGTTTTTTGCGGGATCAAACGGGAACCTGAACTGGATGGCGACGGATGAGCGGCGCCATCGCGACGATGGTGGCCACCATCAGCACGATCTCGATCGTGTATACCGTCACGTAGCCGGTGGTCGAGGTGGTGTGCGCAGCCACGATGTCGCGGATCACGCCCCCCACGGCGATGGCGACACCGGCGCCGGTCGCCTGCACCGCGCCCCAGGCACCAAGCGCCAGGCCGCTCTGGTTCTTGGGTGCCAGGTTCATCGTCGCGGTCAGCGTGCCGTGGCCGAACAGGCCGGCTCCGAAACCGATCAGCATCACGCCCCCGCCGAACAGCCATTGCGACTGAACCGAGGCTGAAAAGATCACTGCGAAGAAGGCTGGAATGCCCAGCAAGGCGCCGGCACTGGCCATCCGAAATGGATCGGCGCCGCGGCTCAGCACCTGCGACGCCAGCGTGAAGCCAAGCAAGCCGCCGATGGCGAGCGAGGCGGTCAACGCGGTCGTCGAGCCGACGCTCAGGCCGAGGATCTCGCCGCCGAAAGGTTCCAGCAGCACATCTTCCATGCTGAATGCCATCGTCCCCAGGCCGACGGCCACCAGGCGCCGCACCGCATCGTCGCCGCGGGTGAACAGCTCCCATGCTTGCCGAAACCCACCTTGCGGAACGGCGCGGGGCGTGCGACTGCGGCTTTCCTGCTTCCACAGCGCGATCACGTTCAGCACCATGGTGGTCAGCGCCGAGCCCTGGATCACCTGGATCAGCCGTGCCGGGCTGAAGTCGGCCAGCAGGGCGCCGAACGCCAGCGCGCTGCCGATCATGCCGACCAGCAGCATCACGTACATCAGGCCGACCACCTTGGGCTGCGATTCGACCGGCGCCAAGTCACAGGCCAGTGCCAATCCAATGGTCTGCGTGGTGTGCATGCCGGCGCCGACCAGCAGGAACGCGATGCCAGCGCCCAGCCAGCCGAACCAGGCCGGTGCCTGGCTGGCCTGGCCGCCGCCCGACAGCACGAGCAGTGCGAACGGCATGATGGCCAGCCCGCCGAATTGAATCAGCGTGCCCATCCAGATGTAGGGAACCCGGCGCCAGCCCAGGGCCGAGCGGTGGGTGTCGGAGCGAAAACCGATCAACGCGCGCAGCGGGGCGAACACCAGCGGCAGCGCAATCATGATCGACACCAGCGAGGCCGGTACCTTCAGCTCGACGATCATGACCCGGTTTAGCGTGCCGATCAGCAGCACCAAGGCCATGCCGACCGAGACCTGGAACAGCGACAGGCGCAGCAGCCGGGGCAGTGGCAGCTCGGGCGTGGCCGCGTCTGCAAACGGCAAAAAGCGCGGGCCCAGGCTGGCCCACGCAGAAATCAATTGTTGGCTGATCTGCTTCACGTCGACGCAGTAGCGACAGCTAGGCCAGTTGCAAGGAGCACGCGCATGGACGTCAGGCTCGACGGCGGTTCTTCAGCGTCACCAAGGAGGAAGAAAAAAGGTCCGGAAAATAGCGCCTCCGGACCTTCGCAAAGCGCGTCGAGATTACTTCGGTGCTTCAGCAGGCGCAGCCGCGGGGGCGGCGACGGCTGCAGGTGCTGTCCGATTGGCAGCGCCGTTGTAGTAAGCCTTCAGCCACGGCGTGTTCGTCACCAACGCGAGGTGAACGGCGAACGACGAGATGGCGACTGCCGACAGGAAGAGAGGAATGCCCAACTGAGGCCGGACCACCGTCCACATTTTTCCGTAGATCATGTTTGTCTCCTTGTGTGCTCAGTGCAGCCAGGGTGAATAGATGTACGCCAGCAAATGTGCCAGCGCCGCGATGATCCCGAAGATCTGTGTGCCTTGAATCAGATTGCGGTGAATTTCCTCTGATTCGGCCACCGTCAATCCGGTGATCCCAACTTTGTCGTCTGCCATAACGTCTTCTCCTTGCAAGAAGTTCTTTTCGTGCTGAACCCGCACGAGGGTTATTGATGGCCTGCCGGCCAGGAATCGCGTTGCCGCCACCGGTGAGTGTAAACATCAATTAACACCACCACGTGTCAGGTCATGTTGACACAACTGGTGAACTTGTCAATCAAAAGTTCCCCGACACCGCGCTGCGAAATCCCAACACGCGTGATCGGCGGCAGGCGCGTCGTTGAACTGAACCGCTTCTCGGCACTACACGAGTCCCAGGCCACCGGCCAGCGCGCCCAGCCCTACCATCCACAGCGGGCTGATTCGGGTGCGCAAGGCCAGCGTGACCGTCAAGGCAAGCAACACCCAGGCGCCGGGCTGCTGCCGAAAGGGTTGGGTCAGCACCCAACTGGTGGCTGCAAGCAGGCCCAGCGTCAGCGGCGCCATGCCGGCAGTGAAGGCGCGCACGCCCAGCGTGTCGCGACGGGCCTGGCCCCAGCGCGTGGCCCACAGCGTCAGCAAGGTCGATGGCAGCAGGATGCCGCTCATCGTCGCCAGCGCGCCGAGCGGGCCGGCCACGTTCCAGCCCAGCACTGCGACAAACAGCAGGTTCGGTCCGGGTGCGGCCTGGGCCAAGGCGATCGAGGCGGTGAACTGGCTGTCGCTGATCCAGCCGTGTTCGGTCACCAGGTAGCGGTGCATGTCGGGTGCGGTGGTGATCGCCCCGCCGATCGCCAGCAGACTGAGCAGCAGGAAGTGGCCGAACAGGCCGAGCAGGTCGGCCGGACTCATCGCCGTGAACTCCTCATGGAAGACGTCGCCACGCCAAGGCAATCGCCAGTGAGCCGAGTCCGGCGATCACCCACAGCAGCGACCAGTGCAGCAGCGTCACCGCCACGGTGGTTGCCGCCGCGAAGCCGAGGCCAGTGATCGCGCCGAGTGCGTTGCTGCGCAAGGTCGGCAGCAGCTTCAGCGCGGTGGCGAACACCAACCCGGCGGCCACCACGCCCATGCCGCGCAGCGCGCCGCTCACTGCCGGGTGGTTGTCATAGTGGCCGTACAGCGAGGCCAGCACCAGCACCAGCACGATCACCAGCGGCAGGGCCAGCATGCCAGCGAGTGCCGACATCGCGCCGCGCACGCCGAACCAGCGGTCGCCGAGCATCATCGACAGGTTGACGATGTTCGGCCCGGGCAACACCTGGGCCACCGACAGCAACTCGATGAACTGGTCTCGCGTCAACCAACGTTTGCGCTCGACCAGCTCGCGCTGTGCCACGGCCAGCACGCCGCCGAAACCCTGCACGGCCAACCAGGTGAAGGTGAAGAACAGGTCGGCGTTCGACCGCGGTGCTGCCGGCGCCGATGCGGGCGGCGCAGTGTCTGGGCTCAGCGCTGCACCTTCAGGGCATCGGGGTTGACCAGGTTCGTCGGCGCGCCGGCGATGAAATGCACCACGTTGTCGAAGGCCGCGCTGAAGTACTCCTCGTAGCTGTCCTGCTCGACGTAGCCAATGTGCGGCGTGCAGACGGCGTTTTCCAGACGCAGCAAGGGGTGGCCTTGCAGGATGGGCTCACTCTCAAACACATCGACTGCCGCCATGCCAGGCCGGCCGCGGTTCAGCGCCGACACCAGCGCGCCTTCTTCGATCAGTTCGGCGCGCGAGGTGTTGACCAGCAGCGCGGTCGGCTTCATTCGCGACAGGTGCTCGATCTTCACAACGCCGCGTGTGGCTTCGCCCAGGCGCAGGTGCAGCGACAGCACATCGCACTCGTCGAAAAAGCTTTCGCATGACGCCGCCGACGCGTACCCGTCCAGCTCGGCCCGCTCACGCGCCGATTCGCTGCCCCACACCATCACCCGCATGCCGAAGGCACGGGCGTAGCCCGCGACCAACTGGCCGATGCGCCCGTAACCCCAGACGCCGAGTGTCTTGCCGTGCAGCACCATGCCGATGCCGAAATTGGCTGGCATCGACGAGGCTTTCAAACCCGATTGCTGCCATGCCCCGTGCTTCAGGTTGCCGATGTACTGCGGCACACGCCGCATCGACGCCATGATCAGCGCCCAGGTCAACTCGGCCGGTGCCACTGGCGAGCCGACGCCTTCGGCAACCGCGATGCCCAGGCGTGTGCAAGCGTCGACATCGATGTGGGCGCCGACCGGGCCGGTCTGCGAGATCAGCCGCAGCTTCGGTAGCTTGTCCAGCAATTGCCGCGGGAAATGCGTGCGCTCGCGGATCAGCACCAACACCTCCGCGTCGCGCAGCCGCACCGACAACTGCGCGATGCCCTTGACGGTGTTGGTGAAGACCTTGGCGCGCAAGGCCTCCATTTTTTCGGCGCATTTCAGCTTGCGCACCGCGTCCTGGTAGTCGTCGAGGATGATGATGTTCACGGCATGATGGGCTGCAAAGACCTTTCGATTGTGACTGCCGACATCGAACCTGCGCGCGACGTAGCATGGGTTGTTACCGGTTGGTTCCGGCCCACCTTTTCGGAGGTTCCCATGTCCACTGAAGTGCCCCTCATCACGCCCGCCACGGCGATTTCCATGTACACGGCCAGCGTGCCGGGTTCGTCAAGATGCTCGGCAACCTGGACCGCTGGCTCGATGTGGCCACTGCCCACGCGGCGGCGAAGTCGTTCGACCCGCAGGTGCTGCTCGGCACGCGGCTGGCGCCTGACATGCTGCCCTTCACCAAGCAGATCCAGATCGCCAGCGACACCGTCAAGCACTGCGTGGCGCGGCTGTCCGGCACCGTCGCACCGAAGTTCGAGGACAACGAGGCGACGATCGCCGATCTGAAGCAGCGCATCGCCAAGACCATCGACTTCGTGCAGTCGGTGCCGGCCGATCAGATCAACGGCTCAGATGCCAAGGTGATCGAGGTGCCGATGCGCGGCACGGCGTTGACGTTCTCGGGTGAGACGTACCTGAAGCACTGGTGCTGCCCAACTTCTATTTCCACCTGACCACGGCCTACGCGCTGCTGCGCCGCAACGGCGTGCCGCTGGGCAAGCCCGATTACTTAGGACGCGGCTGACGCTGGCAGATCAGCGGAGCCGTCCGCCCTGCGGTACATCCTGGAGCTGTCGGCTCGCCGCCATCGCCAGCCGGTCCGCGGGCATGCCGTGCAGTGGGGCGGTCCACCCTCTGGCGTCACCGTCGGTGCGCTGCAGCAGCGCCGCTGGCGCATCGTGAACGGCGCGCCACAGTTCGGGGTCGGGCCGCTGGGCGCGCGGGTGCAGTTGCATCTCAGCGTCTCCACAAGCCGGCACACAGGGTGCGCAGCGGGAAATGACGGTTCAATTCGGCCATGCGCCGCTGGGCGTGTGATTCACTGTGCTGCGTGGCGATCAGGGTGTACACCGCCGTGCGCAGGTGCCACAGCTCGCGCGGTGAACGGGCGCGGGCGATGTGGTCGCGCACAGTCTGCGCAGCCTGCATCTCGATGTCGTCGAGCGCGTCGGTAAAGGCCAGGCGCAGCTCTGCGATCGGCGAGGAGGCGGTTTCCCGCCGGGAAGCCCGCGATGGCAGCGCGTCCAAAGGCGCGGGTCTGCTGGCGTCCCAACCGGTGTTCAGCCAATCGCGCAAGCCACCACGCCAGCGCGCTGCGCGGTACAGCCGTTCGGGCGGGAAGACCTCGGTGCGCTGCGACACCGTGCGCAGCAGTGGCTGCTGAACCTGCGGCGGCGCCGGCTGGCGGCGTACGCGCGTCTGCCAGGTGGATTGCAGCCGTTGAGTCCAGTGGGTCGGCATGGCGAGAAGTGTCGATGTCGGGTGTGATGTTCCACACGGATTCTTGTCGCCGGGCCCGGCCGCAATCCGCTGATAAGCCCGGTGATCTACGCGCAACTGACCAGCGCGGGGCCGCACCGTTGCTGGCTGCCGGACGCGGCCGCTACAGCATCATGTTGTTGCGGATCAGCCCGACGGCCAGGCCTTCGAGCTCGAAATCGACATCGCCGAACGGGATCACGATGGTCTGGAAATCTGGGTTCTCGGGCTGCAGCTCGATCGTCGTGCGGGTGCGCTTGAAACGCTTGACGGTGACCTCGTCGCCGAGTCGCGCAACGACGATCTGGCCGTTCTTCGCGTCTTTCGCCTTCTGCACCGCGAGCAGGTCGCCGTCCATGATGCCGGCATCGCGCATGCTCATGCCGCGCACCTTCAGCAGGTAGTCGGGCCGGCGCGGGAACATGCTCGATTCCATCAGGTAGGTCTGGTCGATGTGCTCCTGCGCCAGGATCGGGCTGCCGGCGGCCACCCGGCCGACCAGCGGCAAGGTGAGTTGCGCCAGGCTGGGCAAGGGCAGGCTGAACTGCTTGCCGCGCATCAGGTTCAGCGCGCGCAATGTGTCAGACTTCAAACGGATGCCCCGCGAGGTGCCGCCCACCAGCTCGATCACGCCCTTGCGGGCCAGCGCCTGCAGATGTTCTTCGGCGGCATTGGCCGACTTGAAGCCGAGTTCGGTGGCGATCTCGGCGCGGGTCGGCGGGGCGCCGGTGCGCTCGATCGCGCTTTGCACCAGGTCAAGAATCTGCTGTTGCCGGTCGGTCAGCTTCGGTGCGTCTTGCATGGCGGTCCTCGGGTGGAATGGCTGCATGGCGGGCAGCGCCGCACAGGGTCACTGATCGTTCATCCAGTCACTGTATTTTCATCCAGCTTTCCGCAAAATGCAAAACAGCGCTTCCCTGGTCGTCGTGTTGGGCACCGGCGGCACGATCGCCGGCACCGCAGCGTCGTCGTCGGACGACAGCGGCTATACCGCCGCGCAACTGAGCATCACGCAGTTGTTGGCCACGGTGCCTGGTCTGGCTCGTGTGCAGATCGAGAGCGAGCAGGTGGCACAGATCGACAGCAAGGACATGAGTCACGCGATCTGGCAGGCGCTGGGGCTGCGCGTCGCGTACCACCTCGCGCGTGCCGAGGTGGCTGGTGTCGTCATCACCCATGGCACCGACACGCTGGAAGAAACTGCCTACTTTCTGCAGCGTGTGCTGGCGCCGACCAAGCCGGTGGTGCTGACCGGCGCGATGCGCCCGGCCACCTCTGCACAGGCCGATGGGCCGTGCAACCTGCTTGATGCGGTGGCGGTGGCACGCCAGGCCACGGACGCGGGCTTGAATGGTGTGCTGGCGGTGCTCCACGGCACGGTGCACGGCGCACGTCAGGTGCGCAAGGCGCACCCGGCACGGCTGGACGCGTTCAGTTCGGGCGATGCCGGGCCGCTGGCCGCAGTCGACAACGGCGTGCTGCGGAGTCTTGCTGCGCAAGGTGTGGCGCCTGCTTCAGGCCATCTGCCACCGCTCACCGCGGCGCTCCACTGCCCCGTGGCCGACTGGCCCCGGGTCGAGATCGTCGTCAGCCATGCCGGAGCCAGCGGTGCGGTGGTGCGCGCCTTGTGCGCGGACGGTGTGGATGGCCTGCTGGTGGCTGCCACCGGCAACGGCACCTTGCACCACGAGATCGAAGCCGCGCTGTTGACGGCCCAGGCCCAGGGTGTGGCGGTGCGGCGCAGTGCGCAAGGCCTGCCGGGAGCCGGCGATCTGAGCCCGGTCAAAGCCCGCATCGAGTTGATGCTGGCGTTGATGCCGCCCATTGCGCCATGAACAACGACCGCTAAGGACCGTCGTTCATCGTCGGGGAAGGCTTTGCGTAGCCGCTGCCCCAGTTCACTGACCGTCGCGCAGGCTGCCAGCCAGGTAGTGCGCGAGGTCTTCCAGGTCTTCTGCCTTCAGGCCCGACAGCGCCTCATTCATCGCCGGTGTGTAGCCGAGCCGCGTGCCACTTTGAAAGCCCTTCAGCGCGATCTGCAGGTAATCCTCGCGCTGGCCGCCCAGGCGAGGCACCTGGCCGCCGCCGGCGAGATCGGCGCCGTGGCAGGCGCTGCAGCGGTGTTCGGTAGCGAGTTGCCGGCCGCGTTCGAAGCGGGCGACATCACGCGGCGGTGGCGCGGCCTGCTCCACCCGCGAGGCTGCCAACGCTGCCGCTGGCAGCCTCGCGACGGC
>JANXTP010000202.1 GCA_025352345.1 Burkholderiales bacterium
GCAGCGGCACGATGCGCTGGCGGCTCTTTTCCAGCTCGGCCGCGTCGATCTCGGCCAGCACCTTGCTCAAGGCCTCGGCCAGCTCCTTGCCGCTGCGATAGCGGCGATCGGGCGACTTGGCGAGACAGCGCGCCACGATGCGGCGCACGGCCGCCGGCACCTCGGGTCGCAGCTGTTCGATCGGCTTCGGCTCGGCGGCGGTGATCTGCATTGCCAGTGACACCAGGCTGTCGCCCTTGAACGGCCGCTGACCGGTGAGCATCTGGTACAGCACGATGCCCGCGGAGAACAGGTCGGAGCGGCCGTCGAGGCGCTCGCCCTTGGCCTGTTCGGGCGACATGTACTGCGGCGTGCCAAGGATGTCGCCGGCCCGGGTGCGCTGTTCGGAGCCCGCCGACTCGATGTGGGCGATGCCGAAGTCGGTGACCTTCACCGTCTTCGTGCCCTTGACCTGCATGATGTTGCCGGGCTTGATGTCGCGGTGCACGATGCCGCGCGAATGGGCGTAGTCGAGCGCCCGCGCCAACTGGACGCCCATCACCACCACATCGCGGATCGGCTGCGGCGGGCCGCCGGCGATCACCTCGCTGAGCGTCTGGCCGTCGAGCAGCTCCATCGCCATATAGGGCCGACCATCGATTTCGCCGACGTCGTGCACCGTGACGATGTTCGGGTGCGACAAGCCACCGGCCGCACGTGCCTCGCTCAAGAAACGCGCGCGGTACTCGGGCTCCTCGCACAGCGACGCATGCAGGAACTTGATCGCCACATCGCGCCCGATGCCCGGGTCATGCGCCTTGAACACGGTGGCCATGCCGCCGCGGCCCAGCCGCTCGTGGATGCGGTAGCGCCCGACCTGCTGCAGCGTCTCGCCATCGACCGGCGACCGACCCGGCAGCGTGGCCGCCACCTCCGGCGCCGGTTCGTCGGCAGCACTGACCTGCGTTGGCTCGCGGGGCGCCAGCAGCGTGGGGGCATCGGCGTCGAACATCGGAGGCAAAGCGGAGGACGATCCTTCGGCAGGATGCGCGGACATCGTTTCGGGCTCCTTGTGAACTTCTCGGGCTGTCGAACCAGCGAACACGCGACAGCCGGAGCACAACCACTTACATTCTCGATTCTGGCACCGGTTTTGCATCGGACTTCACGGTCAAAACCAGCCCATTTGCGTCGGTTCTGACCATTTGCAGACCGTTGAAGGCTCACCGTGAAAAGCAGCCCCCCTTCCGGCTTCGACCCCACGTCGGACCAGACCCTTCTGACCATCACCCTGTCCAGCGTCGCGCCGCAGCTGCCGCCGGAGAAGCGCGAGCACTTCCTGGTGGCGGTCGACGGCAGCCAGAAAGGTCGCCGGCTGCGCTTTGGCCTGGATCCGATCACCATCGGCCGCAAGATGACCTGCGAATTCGTGTTGCCCGACGCCGAGGTGTCGGGCCGGCATTGCCAGGTCAGCACGCTGGCGGGCGAAGTCGACGCGGTGGTCATCGACCTGCAATCGACCAACGGCTGCTTTGTCGATGGCAAACGGGTGCGCGAAGAAAGCCGCCTGCCCAGCGGCGGCCTGTTGCAACTCGGCGCCCATGTGTTGAAGCATGAATACCGCCTGGAGAGTGAGCTCGAGCAATCCCTCGAACTGGATCGCGATCTGGAAAAGGCCAGCAGCTATGTGAAGGCGCTGCTGCCCGCACCGATCCGCGATGGTCCGGTGCGCACCGACTGGTTCTTCCTGCCTTCGACCAAGCTCGGTGGCGACGCCTTCGGCTACCAGCAACTCGACGACCACACCTTTGCCGGCTATGTGGTCGATGTGTCGGGCCACGGTGCTGGTGCGGCGATGCACAGCGTGTCGGTGATGAACGTGCTGCGGCAGCGCGCCTTGCCGAACACCGATTTCCGCGATCCGGCGCAGGTGCTGCACCGCCTGAACGCCATGTTCCAGATGGAAAGCCACGGCGGGATGTACTTTTCGATCTGGTACGGCGTCTACGAGCCGCAGACGCGGCTGTTGCGTTACTCGTCGGCCGGCCACCACCCGTCGTACCTGGCCCAGCCGTCGCGCCAGGAAATGGTGCCGTTGCAGACACGCAACCTGATGATCGGTGCCCTGCCCGAAGCCAGGTTCGTCGCCGACAGCGTCGAGGTGCAGCCGGGCAGCGTGCTGTACGTGTTCAGTGACGGCGTCTTCGAAGTGGTGACCAAGGAAGGCACACAGTGGGGCCTGCAGGACTTCCTGCCGCTGCTGCGGCGCCCGGCGGTGGCCGGTGTGGGCGAACCCGAACGGCTGTACCGCGCGGTTCAGGAGGTCGCCCGCCCCGGCGCGCTGGACGATGATTTTTCGATGCTGGTCGTCACGTTCGTGTAAACGCATGGCCATACTCTTGTCACGCGAACCCTGTTGAACCGCTCGCACGTCCTTCGGTCATCGACCGTCCCTTACACCCGCTTCAAGGACATTCACACATGGACATCGACATCAGCAAGCTGGACGGCCACGTGACCTGCATCCGGCTTGCCGGACGCCTGGACTCACCGGGTGTCGATCGCATCGAAACTCGCTTCACGGCGGCACTGGCGGCGCTAGGTCACCCTGCGGTGGTCGATCTGTCGCAAGTCAGTTTCCTGGCATCGATGGGCATCCGGATGTTCATCTCCAGCGCGCGGACGCTGAACATGAAGGGCGCCAAGGTGGTGTTGTTCGGGGCCTCGGAGATGGTGCAGAGCGTGCTCGACCATGTGGCGCTCGACCAGATCATCCCTCTGGCGGCGACGCAGGCCGAGGCGCTCACCAAGCTTCGCGCTTAACCGTCTGCGCGGATGCCCCAGCGCTGCGCGCGGCCAGCCCCTCATGACCGAGATGGCAACGATGCCTGCCGCCGCTGAGGGTGACGATGCCGGCGACCGCCTGCTGCTGACGTTGGCGAATCACCGCGACGCGCTGGACGAAACCCGCACCCGGGTCATCCACTGGCTGCAGCGTCACGCGCCGACGCCGAAGCTGGTGTTCAACGTCGAGCTGATCCTCGAGGAAACGTTGATGAATGTGATCTGGCACGCCCACACCGATCAGGCCGAACACCTGATCCGAGTCGAAGTGCAGGTGGACGCCGACAGCGTCGTGATGCGCTTCGAAGACGACGGCGTGCCTTTCGACCCGCTGCGGGCAGCGCCGCCGGTCGTACCGACGTCGATCGACGACGCGGTGCCCGGCGGGCTGGGCTTGATGCTGGTGCGAAAGTGCGCACTGTCGGTGTCTTATCAGCGTGTGGACGGGAACAACCGCTTGACGGTGCGGGTCGCACGGCAGTGATGCCAGGCACAACGCCGCGGCAGCAGTTCGATGACCTGCATCAGAATCCATCGGGTGTGATGCGGGAAGTGCGGTGCATCCGCATCGATC
>JANXTP010000247.1 GCA_025352345.1 Burkholderiales bacterium
GGCCACATGACTTCCTGGGGTGACGCTGCCTTTGCGCCGCGCCGCATTGCACTCGTGGGGGCGTCTGCCGAGGCGGGCAAGGTGGGCCGGCTGCTGCTCGATAACCTGCTCGCCAACCTGTGCAACCACCTGGGCCCAAGCGGGCCGCACGAGATCGTTGCCATCCACCCCAGCGCCAGCGAGATCGCAGGGCTTACCGCTTACCCGAGCCTAGTGGCGGTGCCGGGCGAGATCGATTTGGCGGTGATCGTGACCCCGGCCGCCACCGTCCCGCAAATCGTCGCCGATTGCGCGCAGGCCCGTGTGCCGGTCGCCCTGATCCTGAGCGGCGGGTTCAAGGAAACCGGCGTGGCGGGCGCTGCCATCGAAGCCAGTGTGCTGCGCACCGCGAAGGCTGGCGGAGTGCGCCTCATCGGCCCAAACTGCTTCGGCCTGATCGACGTGCAGCGCGGCCTCAACGCCTCGCTCGCGATGGGCTTGCCGAGCCCCGGTGGCGTCTCGCTGTTCACGCAAAGTGGCTCCTACGGCATGGCCGCTTTTTCGCGCTCGCAAGACGGCGCAATCGGCTTTGCCAAGGTGCTGGCGGCGGGCAACAAGGCTGATGTGTCCGAGGTCGATGCGATCCGTTATTTCGGCGCCGACCCGGCCACCCGGGTGATCGCCCTCGTGCTCGAATCGATTGCCGACGGCCCGGCACTGGTGGCCGCGCTGCGCGAGGTCACGCCCCTCAAGCCCGTCGTGATCTTGAAGACCGGTCGCGGCACGGCTGGCCAGCGCGCCGCCGCCAGCCACACCGCCGCGCTGGCGCAAGACTTTGCGGTGGCGCAGGCTGTGTTGCGCCAGGCCGGTGCGGTGCTGGTGGCCGATGGCCTGAGCCTGTTCGACGTGGCCGCCGCGCTCGACCGCCAGCCGCCGCTGCGCGGCAAGCGGGTCGCGATCATCAGCAACTCGGGCGGCACCGGCGTCGAGCTGGCTGATCTGCTGGAAGCGCAGGGCCTGGAAGTGCCGGCGCTCTCGGCAGGGCTGCAAGCGCGCATCGCCGCCCACCTGCCCGCCCACGGCTCGGCGGCCAACCCGGTCGATGTGACGACCGACTGGAAACGCTTTGCCACCATGTACCGCGAAAGCCTGCGCGCCCTGCTGGCCAGCGACGAAATCGATGCCGTGGTGCCGGTGCTGTTGCAGCGCTCGGCGCTTGATGAAGGCGTGGTCGCGGCGGTGATCGAGGAAAGTGCGGCGGCGTGTGCAGTTGTGAGTGACGTTGCGGGCGCTGCGGCGTGTGCTGTTGTGTCTGCACCCGCCAAACCCGTCCACGTCTGCTGGGTCGCGCCTGCGCAAGGCGATGCGCTGCGCCGTCACTTGCAAGACGCCGGGCTGCCCTGCCACGAGTGGGCGGCGCGCACGGCGCAGGTGCTCGCGCACTGCCGCGCCACCGCAGCCGATGTGCCCCCAGTGGTGGGCGAGCCGCTCCCGTTCCCGTTCGACAACGCGCATGACATGTCGGCCGACGGCTGGTTGGCGCCCGCTGCCCTCTACACGCTGCTTGAAGCATGGGGTTTGCCGGTCGCGCCCTGGCGCCTGGCCGACAACAGCGACGCGGCCGTAGCCGCCGCCACGGCGCTGGGCTACCCGGCGGTGCTGAAAGCGGTGCGTCCGGCGCTCGTGCACAAGACCGAAGCCGGTGCGGTGCGGCTGGGTCTGGCCGACGCGGTGGCGGTGCGCAGCGCTTTTGCGGCGCTGACGGAATCGCTCGGGCCTGGCCCGGTGCTGATCCAAGCCCAAGCTACACGCGGCGTCGAGCTGATGCTGGGCGCGGTGCGCGATGCGACCTTCGGCCCGCTGGTGGTGTGCGGCCTCGGCGGCATCTGGGCGGAGGCGCTGGACGATGTGGTGCTGCGCCTGGCCCCCATCGCGCCGAGCACCGCCTTGCAAGCGCTGGGCGAACTGCGCGGTGGCCCGCTGCTGGCCGGTCTGCGCGGCGCGCCCGGCGTCGATCGCGACGCGCTGGCGGCGCTGATCTCTACCTTGTCCATCGCCGTCGCGCGTGCCCCGTGGTGTGCCGAACTCGACCTCAACCCGCTGATTGCCAGCGGCAGTATTTTCACCATCGTAGACGCGCGCATGCGCATTGAAAGGACGCCTTCATGAGCACCCCTACCACCCCTCCTGCCAACGACGCCGCCGCCGCAGCGCAGGCCGAGATCACCGCACTCGTTGCGCGTGCCCGCGCCGCCCAGGAAGCAATCGCCCACTACACCCAGGAGCAGGCCGATGCGCTGGTGCTCGCCGTCGGCTGGAGCATCGTGAAGAACAAGGAGGCGCTGGCCCGTGCCGCTGTGGATGAAGGCGGCTTCGGCAACTACGACTCCAAGGTGATAAAAATCCGCAACCGCGTGACCGGCACGATCCGCGACATGCAGGGCATCAAGACCGTCGGCGTGATCGAAGAATTGCCTGAGCGCGGCATCGTCAAGATCGCCAAACCGGTGGGCGTGATCGCCGCGCTGATCCCCACCACCGGGCCCGACGCAACGCCGCCGGTCAACGCGCTGGCGGCGCTGAAGGCGCGCAACGCCATCATCATCGCGGCGCATCCGCGCACGGCGCAAACCTCGGCACTCGCGGTGCAACTGATGCGCCAGGGCTGCGAGCAGGTGGGCGCACCAGCGGACTTGATCCAGATCGTCGGCAAGCCTTCCATCGGCAAGACCGGCGAGCTGATGCGCCAGGTGGATCTGATCGTTGCCACCGGCGGCGAGGCGATGGTCAAGGCGGCTTACAGCTCGGGCACGCCGGCCTATGGCGTGGGGGTGGGCAACTCGGTGCATGTGGTTGATGAGACCGGTGACCTCGACGACGCGGCAGCCATGATCGCGCGCGCCAAGGTGTTCGACTACGCCACCAGTTGCCTGTCCGACAACGCGCTGGTGGTGCACGAAAGCGTGTACGAGGCGCTGGTGGCCAAACTCGTGGCGCGCGGCGGCCATGTGGTGGGTGCGGCCGACAAAGCCAAGCTGCAGGCCGCGATGTGGCCGAAGCCCGACCAGGCGATCCCGACGCTGGACGTGATCGCCAAATCGGCCGAGCACATTGCGGCGCTGGCCGGCATCACGCTGCCCGAGAAACGCACTTTCCTCATCGTCGAGGAAGACGGCGTCGGCCCGGCGCACCCGTTTTCTGGCGAGAAGCTCTCGGTCGTGCTGGCGCTTTACCGCTATGCGGGCACCATCGATGCCGCCATCGACCGTGTCAATGCGATCACCAACTACCAGGGCCTCGGCCACACCTGCGGCATCCACACCGCGAACGACGCGCATGTGGAAGCGCTCGCGATGCGCACCCGCACCGCGCGGGTGATGGTGAACCAAGATCTGAACGAAGGGGCGGGGAGCCCGCGCAACGGCATGCCGTACACGCTGTCGCTGTCGTGCGGCACGTGGGGCGGCAACATCACGACCGAGAACGTCAACGTGCGCCATTTCATCAACACCACCTGGGTGTCGCGGCTGGTCGATGCCAAAGCGATGCCGGTGGCCGACGAGGTGCTGTTCGCCGGGCACTGGGCGAAGCACGGGCAATGAGCGCCGCTGCGTTGCGCATCGTCGTCATCGGGGGTGTGGCCGCCGGCATGAGCGCCGCCAGCCAGGCGCGACGGCGCGATCCCCGTTGCGAGGTGGTGGTGCTCGACCGCGGGCCCGACATTTCGTACAGCGCCTGCGGCATGCCCTACAACATCGGCGATCTGGCGCGCGGCGTCGATGACCTGGTCATCCTGAACGCCGAGACCGCGCGCAGCGAACGCGGCATCGACGTGCGCACGCGGCATGCGGTACTGTCCATCGATGTGGCGCGCCGCGCTGTGCAGGTGGCCGATCTGGAAGCAGGAGGCGAGTACACGCTGGGCTGGGACGCGCTTGTGATCGCCAGCGGCGCCACGGCCATTCGCCCGCCGGTGCCAGGGTTGGATTTACCCGGCGTTTTCGTGCTGCGCGATCTGACCGATGCGCGCCACATCAAGCGCCACCTGGCCGACGTGAAAGTGAGCACAGCGGCCATCGTGGGCGCCGGCTACATCGGCATCGAGATGGCCGATGCGCTGCACGGCCTGGGTGTTGCCGTTTCCATGCTGGAGAAGGCCGACCAGGTGCTGCCCGGCTTCGCCCCGGCCATTGTCGAAGTGGCCGAGCGCGAACTGGAGCGCCAAGGCGTGCGCGTGCAGACGGGGGCGAGCCTGCAATCGGTGCAGCGCGAGGGGGCCGACCTGCTGGTGTACAGCGACTGTGGCGTCATCCGCGCCCAGCTCGTCATCGTCGCGGTCGGCGCCCGCCCCGAAGTGGCACTGGCGCGCCAGGCCGGCATCGCCCTCGGCGCCAGCGGCGCCATCGCGGTCGACAGCGCCATGCGCACCAGCGCGCCCGGCGTGTTTGCAGCGGGCGATTGCGCCGAAGCGCATCACCTGGTGCTGGATCGCCCGAGCTGGATTCCGCTCGGCACCACCGCCAACAAGCAGGGCAAGGTGGCCGGCGCGAACGCCGCAGGTGCCGACGAGCACTTCGGCGGCATCGTCGGCAGCGCTGGCTTCAAGTGCTTCGATCTCGAAGTCGCACGCACCGGCCTCGGGGCTGCGGAGATCGCGCAGGCGGGGCTGGCTGCGGTGGCCGCCGTCTCGACTCACCACACCCGGGCGGGCTCGTATCCGGGCGACAAGCCCATCACCACGGTGGTCTATGCCGAGCGCGCCAGCGGGCGCCTGCTGGGCGCACAGATGATCGGCGGCGAGGCGGTGGCCAAGCGCATCGACGTGTTCGCCACCGCGCTGCATGCGCGCATGACGCTGGGTCAGGTCGAGGCCCTCGACCTGACCTACGCGCCGCCCTTCGCCCCGGTCTACGACCCGATCCTGATCGCCGCAGGCGTCGGTGTGAAGGCGCTGGCCAAGCCGCGACGGTGACTCCCGCCGCGTGCCCGGCAGCGTTGCCTTCGGCGACAGCAGCCGGGCCGTCGCGGGGCAGCGGCGTGGGTTGTCCCGGCGCGGCACGCCATCGGTCGGTTAACCTCATTAACTGAACGATCGCGGGCACGCTACCTGCTAAGCAATGACGCAGGCCATACCAGCCGTGTTTGCCGCCTTCAACCCCGACAGTACGAAGGAAGTTTTCATGACCACGCGACCAGCGCACGACGCCGGTGAGTCCCGTTCACCGCCACTCGAAGGACCTGCTTCGGCCACCGGCCCCGACGCACTGCCGGCCCGCGTCGAGCGCGAATCGGGCATGACCCCAGCGCATGCCTCGCCCTACATGTGGATGCGCGCGGCGGCGCACGCGAGCCGCGCGCAGCTGGCCGAGCGGATGAACCGAAGCCTGCGGGAAGACCGCCGCAGCGAGGCCAAGCGGGTGCACTACCTGTCGATGGAGTTCCTGATGGGTCGCGCGCTCGACAATGCGCTGGCAGCGCTCGGGCTGCATGACGAATTCGAGGCGGCGGCCCGCGCCGCCGGCAAGCAGCCCGGCGACATCCTCGAGGTCGAGCACGATGCGGCGCTCGGCAATGGCGGCCTGGGGCGGCTGGCCGCCTGCTTCCTTGATTCGCTGGCCACGCTGGGTGTGCCGTCCTTCGGCTACGGCCTGCGCTACCGCTACGGCATGTTCGCGCAGCGCATCCACGACGGGCAGCAGGTCGAGGAGCCCGACGACTGGCTGCGCGATGGCAACCCGTGGGAGCTGGAGCGCCCGGAAATTCGCTACCCCGTTGGGCTCGGCGGCCGGGTGGTCACCGACGGGGCTGGCCGCCGCTGGCTGCCGGCGGAGCAGTTGTTTGCCGACGCCTATGACTTCATCGTGCCGGGTCACGCCACCGAGCGGGTCTCGGTGCTGCGCCAGTGGCAGGCCAATCCTTCTCGCCCGATCGACTTCGCCGCCTTCTCGCGCGGTGATTTCGCGGCCGCTGGCGGCGCCAAGTTCTCCGCCGAAGTGATCAACTGGGTGCTCTATCCCGACGACTCGACCCACGCTGGCCGCGAGCTGCGGCTCAAGCAGGAGTACTTCCTGGTGAGCGCATCGGTTCAGGACATCGTCGCCCGCCACCTGGCCGACTACGGGCGCCTGGACAGCCTGGGCGACAAGGTGTCGATCCACCTCAACGACACCCACCCGGCGCTGGCGGTGCCCGAGCTGCTGCGCATCCTGATCGACCTGCACGGCATGAGCTGGGACGCCGCGATGGTGCAGTGCCAGAAGGTGATGAGCTACACCAACCACACGCTGATGCCCGAGGCGCTGGAGACCTGGCCGGTGCCGATGCTGGAGCACTGGCTGCCGCGCCATCTGGAAATCATCTACGAGGTCAACGACCGCTTCCTTCAATACCTGCGGCTGCACTTCCCCGGTGACGAGACCCTGGTGCGGCACGCCTCGGTGATCGACGAGAACGGAGAGCGCCGCGTGAAAATGGCGGCGCTCTCCATCGTGGCCAGCCATCGCGTCAACGGTGTGTCGCGGCTGCACTCGGACCTGATGGTCGAGACCATCTTTGCCGACTACGCACGGGTGTTCCCGGACCGCTTCTGCAACGTCACCAATGGCGTCACGCCGCGCCGCTGGCTGTCGCAGGCCAACCCGGCCTTGTCGGCGACGCTCGATGCGCAGCTCGGCACGCAGTGGCGCACCCACCTGGAGCAGCTCGCGCAGCTGGTGCCGCTGGCCACCGACGCGGGCCTGCGCAGCGCGGTGCAAACGGCCAAGCGCGCGAACAAGGAGCGGCTGGCGCAGCTCGTGCGGCGCGACCTCGGCATCACGATCGACCCGGCCAGCCTGTTCGACGTGCAGATCAAGCGCATCCACGAATACAAGCGGCAGCTGCTGAATGCGCTGCACGTGGTGGCGCGCTACCAGGCCATCGTGGCCGATCCGAATGCGAATTGGCAGCCGCGCACGGTGATCTTCGCGGGCAAGGCGGCGTCGGCCTACCTGACGGCCAAGACCATCATCCGGCTGATCCACGACATTGCGCGCACCGTCAACAGCGACCCGCGCGTGCGCGACCGGCTGAAGGTGGTCTACCTGCCCAACTATGGCGTGTCGCTGGCCGAGACCATCATCCCGGCGGCTGACCTCTCCGAGCAGCTCTCGACCGCCGGCACCGAGGCTTCGGGCACCGGCAACATGAAGTTCGCGCTCAATGGCGCCCTCACCATCGGCACCTGGGACGGCGCCAACATCGAGATGGCGCAGGCGGTGGGCCCCGAGCACTTCTTCATCTTCGGCCTCAAAGCCGAGCAGGTGAAGCAGGTGCGCGCGCTCGGCTACGACCCGCGCCTGCACTACGAGGAAAACGCGCAGCTGAAGGCGGTGCTCGACGCGATTGCCGGTGGCGACTTCTCGCCCGGTGAACGCGGCCGCTACCGCGAGCTGGTCGACTCGCTGCTGCACCGTGATTCCTACCTGCTGCTGGCCGACTTCGCCGCCTACGTCAACGAGCAGCAGCGCGTGGACACGCTCTACGCCACGCCCGAGGCCTGGGCCGACAAGGCCATCCGCAACATCGCCGGCATGGGGGCGTTCTCGTCAGACCGCACCATCCGTGACTACGCGCGGATGATCTGGAATGTCGAGGTGCAGTGAGCCATCGTTGTGGCAACGCGCATACTTTCGAGGACGATGCGCTGCCGCCACCTGACTTCGAACCTCGTCTCTGCCGATGATCCCCGAGGCTGAGCTCGACGCCCTGCTCGCGGGCAGCCACGGCGATCCTTTCGCTGTGCTCGGGCCGCACCCGGACGGCGCAGGCCGCGTCTGGCTGCGGGCCTTGCTGCCGGGTGCGCGTCAGGTCGAGGCGATCGACGCCGCCACCGGCCAGACGCTGGCGATGCTCGATGCGCGCGTGCCCGGGGTTTTCTTCGAGGCGCCCGTGGGCACACGCTGCCCGGAGTACCGGCTGCGCGTGCAGTGGCAGGACGGGGCGGCAGGCGACTACGCCGATGCCTACGCCCACGGCTCGGCCATCGGTGCGCAGGACATCCACTACCTCGGCGAAGGCTCGCACCTTCGGCCGTGGCAGGTGCTGGGCTCGCACCCGATGACCCTCGGCACGGTTGCGGGCACCCGGTTCGCCGTGTGGGCGCCCAACGCCAGCCGCGTCAGCGTGGTCGGCGACTTCAATGCCTGGGACGGTCGCCGCCATCCGATGCGCGTGCACCATGGCGCCGGCGTCTGGGACATCTTCGTGCCGCATGTCGGCCCCGGTGAACGCTACAAGTACGAGATCCGCTCGCGCGACGGGCGTGTGATGCCGCTGAAGGCCGACCCCTACGCGTTCGCGATGGAGCGGCGGCCATCGACCGCCAGCATCGTCGCGCCGCCCGCGCAGCGCAGCCTGCCCGCCACCCGCGCCGAGGCCAACCGACACGACGGGCCGATGGCCATCTACGAAGTGCACCTGGGCTCGTGGCGGCGCGCGGCCGATGGCGGCTTCCTCGACTGGGACACGCTCGCCGAGCAGCTGCCCGCCTACGCTGCCGACCTCGGCTTCACGCACCTCGAACTGCTGCCGGTGGCCGAGCACCCGTTCGACGGCTCCTGGGGCTACCAGGTGATCGGCCTGTTTGCGCCGACCTCACGGTTTGGTGATCCGACCGGCTTCGCGCGATTCCTCGATGCCTGCCACCAGCAGGGGCTGGGCGTGATCGTCGATTGGGTGCCGGCGCATTTCCCGACCGATGTGCACGGCCTGGCGCAGTTCGATGGCACGGCGCTCTACGAATACGCCGATCCGCGCGAAGGCTTCCACAACGACTGGAACACGCTGATCTACAACTTCGGCCGCCACGAGGTGCGCAACTTCCTGATCGGCAATGCGCTGTACTGGCTGCAGCAATGGGGCGTGGACGGCCTGCGGGTGGATGCCGTGGCCTCGATGCTGTACCGCGACTACAGCCGCAACCCCGGCGAGTGGGTGCCCAATGCCCAGGGTGGTCGCGAGAACCTGGAGGCCATCGCCTTCCTGCGGCGCATGAATGAAGTGGCCGGTGCCGAGGTGCCCGCCAGCGTGACGATCGCCGAGGAATCGACTGCGTGGCCTGGCGTGTCGCGCGCCACCTCTAGCGGCGGCCTGGGCTTTCACTACAAGTGGAACCTGGGCTGGATGCACGACACGCTGCTGTATTTCAGCAAGGAGTCGGTGCATCGGCGCTGGCACCATCAGCAGCTGACCTTCAGCCTGCTCTACGCCTTCGACGAGAACTTTGTGCTGCCGATTTCTCATGACGAGGTGGTGCATGGCAAGGGCTCGCTGCTCGGCAAGATGCCGGGCGACCGCTGGCAGCAGTTTGCCAACCTGCGGCTGCTGCTGGCCTACATGTGGGTGCACCCCGGCAAGAAGCTCTTGTTCATGGGCTGCGAGTTGGCGCAAGAGCGGGAGTGGAACCACGACCAGGCGCTCGACTGGCACCTGCTGGCTGCGCCCGAGCACCGCGGCGTGCAGTCACTGGTGCGCGACCTGAACCGCCTCTACACCAGCCGCCCCGCGTTGCACCGCCGCGATCACGACGCCAGCGGTTTCGAGTGGATAGACGCCAACGATGCCGAAGGCTCCACCCTCGCTTTTCTGCGCAAAGACGGCGACGGGCGCGTGCTATTGATGGTGTGCAACTTCACGCCCGTGCCGCGCCATGCGTACCGCGTCGGGGTGCCGGTCGGTGGTGATCACGGCGGCAGTCATTGGCGCGAAGTATTCAACAGCGATTCCGGCTTCTACGGCGGCAGCAACCTCGGCAACGGTGCCGAGCTGCTGGCAGCGCAAACGCCGGGCGCGCAGGGCCGCAGCCATGCGCTGTCACTCACGGTGCCTCCGCTGGCCGTGCTGGCATTCGAGCCCGCATGAGCGCGCAGCCCGTGGCGTCATCCAGCACGACGTTGGCCGCGCTGCCACCCGGTCGCCCGTATCCGCTGGGCGCCAGCCTGCGCGAGGGCGGCGTCAACTTCGCGGTGTTCGCCGGTGACGCGCAGGCCATTGAACTGTGCGTGTTCGATGCGGCCGAGCGCGAAACGCGCCACCCCTTGGCCCACTGCGACGACTGCGTCTGGCACGGCTTCCTCGTCGGTGCGCAGGCGGGTCTCGTATACGGCTACCGCGCCCACGGCCGCTACGCGCCCGACCAGGGCCTGCGCCACAACCCGCACAAGCTGCTGCTCGACCCGTATGCGCAGGAGATCGTCGGGCGCTATCACTGGCGCGACGAGCACTACGGCTACCAGTGCGGCCACCCCGACGGCCACCTCTCGTTTGATCGCCGCGACAACGCGCTGTGGATGCTCAAAGCCCGCGTGGCGGCCTCGCTGCCGCCGCTGACAGAGCCCGCGCCGCACATGCCGCTGGCCAAGAGCGTGCTCTGCGAGTTGCATGTCAAGGGCTACACCAAGCTGCACCCCGGCGTGCCGGAGGCGCTGCGCGGCACTTACGCGGGTCTCGCACAGCCTGCGGTGATTGATCACCTGCGGCGCCTGGGCATCACGGCCGTCTCGCTGCTGCCGGTTCACTACGCGATCGACGAGGCCCGGCTGGCCGAGCTCGGGCTCGTCAACTACTGGGGCTACAACACGCTCGGCTTCTTCGCGCCCGATCGGCGCCTGTCGGCCACGCCCGATGACCCGACGGCCACCCGCCACGAGTTCCGCGCGATGGTGGAAGCACTGCACGCAGCCGGCATCGAGGTGCTGCTCGACGTCGTCTACAACCACAGCGCCGAGGCCGGCGAAGACGGGCCCACGCTGAGCCTGCGCGGGCTGGACAACGCCGCCTGCTACCGACTGACATCAGAGGATCGCAGCCGCTACGACAACTACACCGGCTGCGGCAACACGCTGAAGCTCTCGCACCCGCGCATGCTGCAGCTGGTGCTGGACTCGCTGCGCCACTGGGTCAGCGCGTACGGCGTCGATGGCTTCCGCTTCGACCTGGCGCCGGTGCTGGGCCGGGTCGAGCGTGAGTTCGAGCCGGGCAGCGCCTTGCTGACCGCCCTGCTGCAGGACCCGGTGCTGGCGCGCTGCAAGCTGATCGCCGAGCCTTGGGACGTCGGCCCACACGGCTACCAGCCCGGCCGCTTTCCAGGCCGGTTCGCCGAGTGGAACGACCGCTTCCGCGACAGCACGCGCTTGTTCTGGACCTCGCGCGGCGTGGGCCGGGGCGAGTTCGCACGCCGGCTGCTCGCGTCGAACGACCGCTTTCACCATGGCCGCCGGCGACCGAGCGCCTCGGTCAATTTCATCAGCGCCCACGACGGCTTCACGCTGCAGGACCTGGTCAGCTACAACCACAAGCACAACCTGGCCAACGGCGAGCACAACCGCGACGGCCACCACGCCAACTTCAGCACCAACTGCGGCGTCGAAGGCCCCAGCACCGATGCGGCCGTGCTGGCGCAGCGGGCCCGCCTGGTGCGTGCCATGCTGGCCAGCACGCTGCTGGCGCAGGGCACGCCGATGCTGCTGGCCGGCGACGAACTCGGCCACAGCCAGCGCGGCAACAACAACGCCTACTGCCAGGACAACGCGATCAGCTGGATCGATTGGACGCGCGCCGATGCGGCACTGATCGCCTACACCGCGCGCCTGATCCGGCTGCGCCGAACACATGTCGCGCTGCGCCAGGACCACTGGCTGGCCGATGGCAGCGGCCCCGACGCTGCGCCCGATGCCCGCTGGCTGGCACCCGCTGCCGAGCACTGGCGCGAGATGACCGTCGACGACTGGCACGACAACCTGAGGCATGCGCTCGGGCTGTGGCTGTCGCCGACCCGCGGCGCCGACGTGTTGATCTGGGTCAACCCCGAATCGGTGCCGCTGCGCTGTGCGCTGCCGCCGGGCCGCTGGCTGCTGGAAATCGACAGCAGCCGTGACCTGACCCATGCGCAGTCGATCGCCACGGCCATCGACGTGCCGGCGCAGGCGCTGCTGGTGCTGATCGGGGAGGGCGCGGCATGAGGGCCTATCCATGACCCCGACCCGTCGCTCCGGCATCCTGTTGCACCCGACCTCGCTGCCCGGCCCGCACGGCAGCGGCGACTTTGGGCCTGCCGCCTACCACTTCGTCGACTGGCTCTTCGCAGCCGGTCAGCGGGTGTGGCAGGTGCTGCCGCTGACGCCGATCGGGCCGGGCAACTCGCCTTACGCCAGCGTGTCGGCCTTCGCCGGCTCGCCGCTGCTGGTCGCCCTCGAACCGCTGATCGACAAGGGCTGGGTCGATGCCGCCGACGCGGCCACCGGCAGCAGACTGCCCGCCGGCCACGTCGACTTCGAGCACGCGGTGCCCTGGCGCATGGCGCGGCTGCGCGAGGCGGCCAGCCGCTTCGAGCAACTGGCCAGCCACGACGATTGCGCCGCCTTCGCTGCGTTCTGCGCCGCCGAAGCGGGCTGGCTCGACGACTACGCGCTCTTCATGGCGCTCGACGGCCACCACCGGCGGCAACAAATCTGGAACTGGACCGCCTGGGAGGCCGGCTGCTCGCGGCGCGACCCGGCAGCGCTCGCCGCCGCGCGCACGCAGTGGCGCGAGGAGATCGGCTTCTGGTGCTTCGTGCAGTGGTGCTTCTTCACGCAGTGGCGCTCGCTCAAGCACTACGCCAACGAGCGCGACGTGCAACTGATCGGTGACCTGCCGATCTTCGTGGCCCACCATTCGGCCGACTGCTGGGCGCGGCCCGACTTGTTCCTGCTCGACGCGCAAGGCGAGCCTCGCGTGGTGGCCGGTGTGCCGCCCGACTATTTCTCCGCTACCGGGCAGCGCTGGGGCAATCCGCTGTACGACTGGCCGGCCATGCAGCGCGACGGCTTTGCCTGGTGGGTGGCCCGCCTGCGGCACGAGTTGGCGCGCGCGGACGTGGTGCGCATCGACCACTTCCGTGGCTTCGCAGCGTACTGGGAGATTCCAGCCGCCTGCGCGACAGCCATCGAAGGCCGTTGGGTGCCGGCCCCGGGCGTGGCGCTGTTCGAGGCGCTGCAGGCGGCGCTGGGCGAACTGCCGGTGATCGCCGAAGACCTGGGTGTGATCACGCCCGACGTGGAAGCGCTGCGCGACGGCTGTGGCTTCCCTGGCATGAAGATCCTGCAGTTCGCTTTCGGCGGCGACGCCACCCACGCCTTCCTGCCGCACAACTACCCGGCCCATTGCGTTGCCTACAGCGGCACGCACGACAACGACACCGCGCGGGGCTGGTACGAGGCTGCGCCTGGTCATGAACGCCACTTTGCCGAGGCCTACCTCGACACCGACAGCAGTGACATCCACTGGGCCATGGTCCGTGCCATCTGCGGCTCGGTGGCCGAACTCGCGGTGTACCCGATGCAGGATGTGCTGGGTCTTGGCACCAAGCACCGGATGAACACGCCCGGTCAGCTGGCCTGCTGGGCCTGGCGCTTCGGCTGGGAGCAGGTGGGCGCTGCGCCAGCGCAGCGGCTGGCGCGTCTGGCAGCCGCTTTCGGCCGCGCGCCGTTTGAGCGGCTGCCCACCACAACCCCTGCCTGGCGATGCGTGGATACGCTGCCACACGGGGCGTGATCCATCGGGTACAACAGAAGCCTTTGTCGTCATCGGAGCACGCTTGCATGTCGAATCAGGTCTTTGACCGCTCGCAACTGACGCGTCGCGCCATGGCGCTGGTGCTGGCCGGTGGCCGCGGCAGCCGGCTGAAGGAACTCACCGACACGCGCTCCAAGCCAGCGGTCTACTTCGGTGGCAAGTTCCGCATCGTCGACTTCTCGCTGTCCAACTGCCTGAACTCCAACCTGCGCCGCATCGGCGTGGTCACGCAGTACAAGTCGCACAGTCTGCTGCGCCATGTGCAGCGCGGCTGGGGATTCATGAAGGCGGAGATGAACGAGTTCATCGATCTGCTGCCGGCGCAGCAGCGTCTCGACGATGAGAGCTGGTACCGCGGCACCGCCGATGCGGTCTACCAGAACATCGACATCATCGAGTCCAACGGCCCGAAGTTCATCGTGATTCTGGCCGGCGATCACATCTACAAGATGGATTACGGCAGCATGCTGGCCTACCACGTGGCCAAGGGCGCCGAATGCACCGTGGGTTGTATCGAGGTGCCGCTGGCCGAAGCCAGCGCCTTCGGCGTGATGGCGGTCGACAACGCCGGGCAGATCACCGACTTCATCGAGAAGCCCGACAACCCGCCGCCGATGCCGGGCCGGCCCGACATGGCCCTCGCCAGCATGGGCGTCTACGTGTTCAACGCGCAATACCTGTACGGCGAGCTCCGGCGCGACATTGCCGACCCGAACTCGGCGCACGACTTCGGGCGCGACATCATTCCCGCCGCCGTTCGCAATGGTGTGGCCTGCGCGCAGCCGTTCTCGAAGAGCTGCGTGATGAGCGAAGGCGACGATGCGCCGTACTGGCGCGACGTGGGCACCATCGACGCGTACTGGGAGGCCAACATCGACCTCACTGCGACCAAGCCGCAGCTCAACCTGTACGACAACGACTGGCCGATCTGGACCTGGCAGGAGCAACTGCCCCCAGCCAAGTTCGTCCACAACGAGCCCGACCGCCGCGGGCAGGCGATCGAGTCGACGGTGTCGGGCGGCTGCATCATTTCCGGCGCGCTGAACCGCTCGCTGCTGTTCTCGAAGTGCCGCGTGCACTCACATTCGAAGGTGGACTGGTCGGTGTTGCTGCCGCACGTGGAGGTCGGGCGGCATGTGCGGCTCAACCATGTGGTGGTGGACCGCGGCTGCCGCCTGCCCGACGGCCTGGTCGTGGGCGAGGACCCCGTCGACGACGCCCGCCGTTTCCGGCGCACCGACAGTGGCATCACCCTGATCACGCAGGCCATGCTGGACCGGCTGGCGCAGACAGGCGAGTGAGCACGCTCCCCCATCGAATCCTGCAGGTCGGCGCCGAGGTCTACCCGCTGGTCAAGACCGGTGGGCTGGGCGATGTGCTGGGTGCGCTGCCGTCGGCGCTGGCGCGGTTGGGGCTGGACGTGCGGCTGCTGCTGCCCGGCTACCCGGCGCTGCGCAAGCCCTTGACGGGCGTACGGTCGGTGTGCCGCCTCGGACCGGCTTTCGGTGCGGCGAGCGTGCAGGTGCTGCTGGGCCGCCTGCCCGGTCTTGAGGTGCCTGTGTACCTGATCGAGGCGCCGTCCCTGTACGAGCGGCCGGGCAATCCATACCTCGACGGCAGCGGCGAGGGTTGGGCCGACAACCCGCAGCGCTTCGGCTTGCTGGGCTGGGTGGCCGCGTACCTCGCGCTGGGCGACATCGACCCCGCCTGGCGGCCGCAGCTGGTGCATGGTCACGACTGGCACGCCGGTCTGGCCTCGGCCTTTTTGGCGCTGCACCCGTCCACCCGTTGCCGCAGCGTGTTCACGGTGCACAACCTGGCCTTCCACGGCCTGTTCCCGCAAGCGCTGATGCCCACGCTGCAGCTGCCCGAATCCAGCTTCGTGAGCGACGGCCTCGAGTTCCATGGCGAGGGCTCGATGATCAAGGCCGGCCTGCACTACGCCGATGCGATCACCACCGTCAGCCCCAGCTATGCGCGCGAGATCCAGACGCCCGCCTTCGGTTGCGGGCTCGAGGGTGTGATCACGCAGCGCCGCGCGCAGTTGCACGGCATCTTGAACGGCGTCGATTACGCGGTGTGGAATTCAGCCACCGACCCGCGGCTGGAGACGCACTTCGACGCCCGGCATCCCGAACGCAAGGCCGCCGCCAAGGCAGCGCTGCAGCGCCAGCTGGGCCTGCGCGTCGATCCGGGCGCGATGCTGATCGGCGTGGTGAGCCGGCTCACGCCGCAGAAGGGCATCGACCTGTTGCTCGAAGTGCTGCCCGCCTTGTTGAACGACAACGTGCAGCTGGCCCTGCTGGGCAGCGGCGATGCCGACCTGGAGGCCGCATGCCGGGCCCTGGCTGTGGTAGCGCCAGGGCAGATCGTGGCTCGCTTCGACTATGACGAAACACTGGCGCACCGGATCATCGCCGGTGTCGATGTGATCGCCGTGCCCTCGCGATTCGAGCCCTGCGGCCTCACGCAGCTTTACGGCCTGCGCTACGGCAGCCTGCCGCTGGTGCACCGGGTGGGCGGGCTGGCCGATACCGTGGTCGATGCCGACGACAAGGCCCTGGCCGCCGACACCGCCACCGGCTTCGTGTTCGACGCGCTCACCACCACAGCACTGGAGCAGGCCGCCCAACGCGCGCTGGCGCTGTACCGCCAGCCCGATCGCTGGCGCCAGATGATGCGCAGGGCGATGACGCAGGACTTCTCATGGGGTGGCGCCGCCGTCGCCTATGCCGATCTGTACTGCCGCGTGCTGGCGGCGGAGCCTGAAAGGTGGCGCCCAGCCGCCTCGGCTGCATGATTCAGTGCAGCTTCACCAGCGGTTCGGTGCGCCGCACGATCAGCCGCGCGAGGGTGTCGAGCGCCACTTTCACGCCGCCGTGCAAGGCGAGTTCGTGCATCTTGTACAGCGACAGGTACATCAGCTTGGCGAAGTAGCCCTCGATCATGAGGTTGCCGCCGACCAAGCCGCCCATCATGCTGCCGACGGTGCTGAACTCGCCCAACGACACCAGCGAGCCGAAGTCGCGGTACTGCCATTCCTGCAGCGGCTGGCCATCGATGCGGCGCTTGATCTGCCGCAGCAGGTGCTTGGCCTGCTGGTGCGCGGCCTGGGCCCGCGGCGGCACGATCTTCACCCCGTCGTGCTCGCGAGCGCCACGTCCCGGTGCCACATCCTTCCAGACGCAGGCGGCGCAGTCGCCCATCGCGAAGATGGCTTCATCGCGCGTGGTCTGTAGCGTGGCGTTGACGACGAGCTGGTTGATGCGGTTGGTTTCGAGCCCGCCGATGTCCTTCAGGAAGTCGGGCGCCTTGACGCCCGCCGCCCAGACGATCAGCTCGGCCGGCAGGCTGCGCCCATCGGCCAGGTGCACCGCGCCGGCGCTGACGCTGGCCACCTTGGCGTTCACGTGCACCGCCACGCCGATCTCCCCCAGCAACTGTTCGGTGGCATGGCTCAGCCGCTCCGGCAGCGCCGGCAGCACACGCGGCGCGGCCTCGACGACAGCGACCTGGATGTCCTTGTCCGGGTCGACGCGGTCCAGCCCGTAGGCCACCACCTCGCGCGTCGTGCGGTGCAATTCGGCCGCCAGTTCGACGCCCGTGGCGCCCGCGCCGATGATGGCCACGTGCAGCTGCTCGGGTCGCAACGGCGTGCCCTGCGCATGGGCGCGGATGCAGGCGTTGACCATGCGATGGTGGAAACGCAGCGCGTCGGCGGCGCTCTCCAGCCGCAAAGCATGCTCACGCACCCCTGGCGTGCCGAAGTCGTTGCTCTGGCTGCCCACCGAGATGACCAGCGTGTCGTAGGGCACCGCCCGCGCCGGCACCACCTCGACACCTTCCTCGTCAAAGTACGGCCCGACGAGCACCTCGCGGTGTTCGCGGTCCAGGCCGATCATTTCGCCGACGCGGTACTTGAAGTGGTGCCAGTGGCTCTGCGCCAGGTAGCCGACCTCGTGATCGGTGATGTCCATGCTGCCGGCAGCGATCTCGTGCAGCTTTGGCTTCCACACATGGGTGCGGTTGCGCTCGATCAGCGTCACCTCGGCGCGTTTTCGCTTGCCCAGGGTGTCACCCAGCCGCGTGGCCAGTTCCAGGCCGCCCGCCCCTCCGCCGACGATGACGATGCGATGCAGGGCGGGGGAGGTGGACGACATGGCAGTGCGGGGCATCACGCGCCCCAGCGCAGCGCCGCAGTGTGCAGCGGCGCATCCCACAGCGCGAGCCAGTCTGCATTCACGGCGGTGATGGTGATCGAGCAGCCGGCCATCTCCAGCGAGGTCACATACGACCCGGTCAGGTGGCGCACCACCTTCAGCCCTACGGCATTCAGGACCTTCGTTGCCGCGCACACCATCACATAAAGCTCCATCAGCGGCGTGCCGCCGAAGCCGTTGACGAGCAGGATCACCTCTTGCCCCGGCTTCAGCGCCAGGTCCTTCAGGATCGCGCCGAGCAGCTCGGCCGCGATCTCGTCGGCCGGGGCCAGCTTGACGCGCTTGCGCCCCGGTTCGCCGTGGATGCCGACGCCCATTTCCATCTCGTCGTCGCCGATCTGGAAGGTCGGCGTGCCCGCCGCTGGCACGGTGCAGGAGCTCAGTGCCACGCCCATCGACGCGGTGGCTTGGTTGACGGCATCGCCCAGCGCTTTCAACGCAGCCAGCCCGTCGCCGCGTTCGGCGGCGGCCCCGACGATGCGCTCGACGATCAGCGTGCCGGCCACGCCGCGGCGGCCGGTGGTGTAGGTCGAGTTCTCGACCGCCACGTCGTCGTTGACCAGCACGGGGGCGTGGTTCAGCACGAGCATCTCGGCGGCCATCTGGAAGTTCATCATGTCGCCGGAGTAGTTCTTGACGATGAACAGCATGCCGGCGCCGCCGTCCACCGCCTGCGCCGCGGCCAGCATCTGGTCGGGCGTGGGCGAGTTGAAGACCTGACCCGGGCAGGCCGCGTCGAGCATGCCCACGCCGACGAAGCCCGCGTGCAGTGGCTCATGGCCTGAGCCACCACCGGAGATCAGCGCCACCTTGCCCGGCTTGAGGTGGCGGCGGCGCACGAACTGGCGCTCGGCGCCCAGGGTCACGATGTCGGCATGCGCCGCCGCAAAGCCGTCGAGCGACTCGGCCAGCACGGTGTCGACGTGGTTGATCAGTTTCTTCAAGCGGGGCTCCTGCGCAAGGCGTCAGAGGTTTGCACACACGGCAGCGATGATCAATGCCATCGAACGCGAACCCGGGTCCACATGGCCCAGTGCGCGGTCGCCGAGAAAGGACGCGCGGCCCTTGATCGCAGCCATCGCGGCGGTGGCTTTGGCAGCGTCTGACGCGCCCTGTTTCACGCGTGCGGCGATGTCGTCGCTCCCGGCATCCAGCAGCGTGGCCACCGGGTCCAGCACATCGAGCAGCGTCTTGTGGCCGACCTCGGCCTTGCCCAAACGCGTCAGCGCGGCGATGCCAGCGCGCAGTGCGCGCGCCAGATCGGTGGGGCCGGGTGTGGCTGGCAACTCCTTGGCCAGCGTGATCAGCAGCGTGCCGAACACCGGGCCCGACGACCCGCCGATGGTGGACACGCAGCTCATGCCCATCGTGCGCAGCGCGTCGTTCAGAGACATCGCCGACAGCGCTTCCAGCTTGGCCTGGATCGCCAGTGCACCGCGCCGCATGTTCAGGCCGTGGTCGCCGTCGCCGGTGGCCTGGTCGAGGGCAGTCAGCTCGTCCGCATGGTCGATCAGGGTCTGCGTGGCGCCCTGGATCACGGCGTTCAGCTTCATGGAGATTCGGATGGCAAATCGGCCGGCATTGGCTGAGGATAAGTCGTACGGGCACACTTCCTACCTCTCCGTTTCCCGCTTGAACTTTCACCACGAGACCCGCCATGTCCAACGCCAACGCCCTCCGCATCTCGGTCCTCGGCCTCGGCCAGATGGGCGCCCCGATCGCCCGCAACCTCGTGGCCCGCGGCTTTGCCGTCCGCGTCTGGAACCGTGATGCTGCGAAGAGCGCCAGCGTCCCCGGCGCTGTGGCCTGCGCGACCGTTCCCGACGCCGTTGTCGGCGCCGATGTCGCCGTCACCATGCTGGCCGACGACGCAGCGCTGCGTGACGTGACCCTCGATGCAGGCGGCGTGCTCGACACGCTGCCGCCCGGCGCGGTGCACCTGGGCATGAGCACGGTGTCGCTGGCGATCGTGCGCGAGCTGGTCGAGGCGCATGCCGCACGCGGCCAGCAATACATCGCCGCGCCCGTGTTTGGCCGGCCCGATGCCGCGGCCGCCGCCAAACTCTTCGTCGTGCCCGGCGGGCCCGCCGAGACGCTGGAGCGGCTGGCGCCGATCTTTGCCGCCGTCGGCCAGGCCACCTTCCCGATGGCGACGCCAGAGCAGGCGGCGCTCGCCAAGCTCGCCGGCAACTTCATGATCGCCGGCACGCTCGAAATGCTGTCCGAGGCGCTCGCATTCGGCGAGAAGGGCGGCATCGACCCCGAGCAGTTGCTGGGCCTGCTCACCGGCACGATCTTCGGCAGCCCGGTGGTGCACCGCTACGGCGGCATGATCGCCCGCACCGAGTTCGAGCCTGCGGGCTTTGCGCTGCGCTTGGGGCTCAAGGACATCAACCTCGTGCTCGCGGCCGGCCAGCAGCTGGGGCTACCGATGCCAGTTGCCAGCGTCGTGCAGCAGCACTTAGTGGACGCGGTGGGCAAGGGGCGAGGCGAGATCGACATCGCCGGCGTGGCGACCGTGGTGCGCGAGGCCGCGGGGCTGGGCGCGCTGCGGCCGTAGGCAGGCCCTTGCCGACAGTCACCGCGATCACGTGAACCGCCCCGGGATTCGTGGAGAGTGATTGGTTCAAGTCAGGCCACCCTCGGTCGTTTATGAAGGGGTGGCTGCGAGCTTCGGCGAACTCAGAAAACCTGTCTGGATATCAGCGATAAACCTTCGACGCAGACCTGTTTCCAGTTGCTGCTGTCTTTTCAAGCCAGGTCGCAAAAATCCTTCAACATCCACATCACCAACGGGAGGGATCATGGCCATCGTTCACGTGCTGGAACCGCATCTCAAAGACCTCGGTGGCGGCTTCATGGTGAGGCGCCTGCTGCCGGCGGCGTTGCGCCAGGCGGTCGGGCCGTTCGTGTTCTTCGACCACTTCGGGCCCGTCACCCACCAGCCGGATGACAACCACGATGTTCGCCCGCATCCGCACATCGGTCTGTCCACCGTCACCTATTTGTTCGAAGGGGCCATGGTTCACCGCGACAGCACGGGTGTCGTACAGCGCATCGAGCCGGGCGCGATCAACTGGATGACCGCCGGCCGCGGCATCGTTCATTCCGAACGTGCGCCTGACGATCTGCGTGGCACCCGCTATGCATCGCACGGGCTGCAGCTGTGGTGTGCGCTGCCGGAGTCGCTTGAAGAATGCGATCCCGCCTTCGCGCACACGCCCGCCGCGGACATTCCAGAAGTCGTTGGCGATGGCAGAGCCTTGATTGGCGAATTGCTCGGCGTGACGTCACCCGTCAAGCCGACGTCGCCAACGCTCTATGTCGAATTCAGCATGTCGCCCGGATCGGTCGCGCACTTGCCCGCCAGCGAGTTCGAGCGTGCGATCTACGGGCTGGAGGGCACGGTCAACATCGATGGCGAGCCACTCGAGCCATTGGCGTTAGGCGTTATCAGCGGCGATGCCTGCGCGATCACGGCGCCGAGCGGAGCGCGGTTTGTGATCATCGGCGGGCAACCGCTCGGGCATCGTCACATGGTGTGGAACTTCGTGTCCTCGCGCCGGGAGCGGATTGAGGAAGCCAAAACGGCCTGGCGCGCCCAGGCCATGGGCCAGGTGCCGGGCGAGACCGATTTCATTCCGTACTGAGCCGCAGGCCATGGACAGCCTGCGGTCGCTCGACGAGAACGCGCCAAGGCTGACGCTGTTCGGCGAGCAAAGTCGCACCGAGCGCTCGGCCCATTTGCAGGGGCGACTGCTCAGGTCGATGAAGGCGGCTTGCTGCAGATCGCGCTCATCGCGTTCGACCTGAAGGCGAAGGTCCAGCTGACACAGGTACTGTTCTTCAAGGCTACTTCGAGCTCGACCCGGCTGCGCTATTCCGCCGGCAAGGCCACGATCTACCAGGCCGCTTTGGAAGAGCAGCGGGAGGCGATCAAGGCGAGGCTCTCGGCGTACCGGTCGGCGTATGTCGGGCAGGTCAGGTTTCCGCTGCCGCCACCACCGCGGCCCGTCCCCCGCGCCCCTCGCGCCGACTCACACTAGAACTGCACCGCACACTTGACCCCGGCAGGGATGTCTCCCTTGGGGTTGGGCAGATCGAGGCGAGCGCGGAAGGTGCCGCTCGCCGAATCGACCACGCGGTCGACCACAGACACCGTGGCCGTGTACTGGCCTGACAGCGGCGCCTCGGTGGCAATCTTCGCGGGCGCGCCGACCGTCACCTTGCCGAACAGTCCGACCGGCAGCACCACGTCGATGCGCAGCGGGTTCACTTGCGCCAGCTTCAAGATGGCGCGCGCGCTCTCGCCGGTCTGCGCGATCTCGCCGACCTGCTGCAATCGCTCGGTCACCACGCCGTTGATCGGGCTGCGGATGCGGCGCTGTTCGAGTGTCTCCTGCAGTCGCCGCTGTTCCAGCTCGGCGAGCCGTCGGTTGTCCTGTGCTTCGACCACGCTGGCCTCGGCCAGCGACAGTTCGGCGGCGGTGTCGTCGCGGTCCTGGGCAGCGATGAACTTCTCCTGAACCAGATCGTCGCGGCGCGTCAGCTTGGTCTTGGCGGCGTGGCGGCGGCTCTCGGCGGTTTTCACCTGTCCTTCCATCACGGCGCGGTAGCGCGCCGCATCGAGGGCGGCGCGGTCGGCGGCGCTTTCGATCTCGACCAGCACCTGCCCCTTGCGCACCTCGGCCCCGCGGTCCACGGTGATCGCATCGATGCGGCCTTCGACCACGCTGCGCAACTCGACACGCTGCGACGGCTCGATCAGGCAGGCGTAGCCGCTGGTGGGCGCCGCGGTGGCGCTCTGCGTCGTCGCCCCAACCACCGACAGCGTGGCCCGGATCAACAGTGAAAAGGGGGAGGTGGCATTGAATTTCATGGTGTCGGAATCGGCATGGCCATCAAAGGGGATCGCCTGAAAAGCCCATCGATTGTTCGAGTTCACGGTCCTGCCGCAAGGTGTCGCGCCGGGTGCGGGCGTGCATGCGCTCCGCTCGCGTCTGCGCCGCCCTCCGGCATTGGACCACCCAGAGTGCAGGAATCGCGCCGTTGAGCTGATGCCAGCGAACCAGCGCGCCGTGTGACGAGCCGCCGTGCTGCGTGAACAGGTCGTCGTCGATCGCGATCATCGCCACGCACTCGCCCGGTTGGCCCTGGCGGGCGCAGCGACCCAGCAACTGACGGTCGATGCGCGGTGACTCGTGGTATTCGGTCAGGATGACGAACAAGCCACCCAGCGCCTCCACGCCGTCACCGAGCGAGATGTCGGTGCCGCGACCGGCCATGTTGGTGGCCACCGTGACCGCGCCGCGTTGACCGGCTTGTGCCACCACCTCGGCCTCGTCGGCATCCTGGCGGGCGTTGATCACCGCATGCGGTACGCCCATCGCGTTCAGCCGCCGGCTCAGCGCCTCGGACGCCTCCACCGACCGCGTGCCGACCAGCACCGGCTGACCACGCGCCTGTCGCCGCGCGACTTCCTCGGCCACCGCCTGCCATTTCTCAGAGCTGTTGCGGCACACCACATCGGGCAGACGACGCCGGGCGCTCGGCCGATGGGTCGGTATCGTCACCGTGTCGAGGCGGTACACCACCGACAGCTCTCCGGCCATTTCCCGTGCGGTACCGGTCATGCCCGACAGACAAAGGTAGCGCGCAAAGAAGCGCTGGTAGGTGATGCGTGCCAGCGTCTGCGTGCGTTCGGACAGGTCTACGCCCTCCTTGCACTCGATCATCTGGTGCAGGCCCTGCTCCCAAGTGCGGCCGGGCAGCACGCGCCCGGTGTACTCGTCGATGATCTGCACCGCGCCCTCGCCGTCGACGAGGTAGTGCTGGTCGCGCAGGAACAACCGCAGCGCCCGCAGCGCCTGCGTCATCAGGTGTTCGCGCACATGGAAGGCGCGCCACGGCCCGCCCCAGCCGGTGGTGGCCGTGGTGACGCGCTCGCGGCCGGCGCGCGTCAGCCGCACCTCGCGGCGCGATTCGTCGAGCAGGAAGTCCTCGTCGGGAGTCAGTGTGGCCGCCAGTGCGAGGGCGCGCGGCAGCTCTTCAGCGTTCTCGACCGGGCCGGCCTTCACCGCGAGGATCAGCGGGGTGCGGGCCTCGTCGATCAGGATGCTGTCAGCCTCGTCGACGATGGCGTGATGCAGCCCGCGCAGCACGGGCGGTGTCGACAGCGCGCCGAACAACTTGCGCCCGCGCAGCTGCGCCACGCTGGCCCGGCCACCCTCGGCGACCCGGTCGCGCAGGTAGTCGAACACCATTTCCTTGCCGGTGCAGTAGGTGATGTCACAGGCATAGGCGGCCCGCTTTCCCTCGGGTGTCTTGCCGTGGATGACCACACCGACGCTCAGGCCGGCGAAGCCAAACAGAGGGGTTTGCTTCTCCGCATCGCGCTCGGCGAGATAGTCGTTGACCGTGACCACATGCACCGGCACACCAGCGCTGGCGATCAGGCAGGCGGCCAGACCGGCGGTCAGCGTCTTGCCTTCGCCGGTCTGCATTTCCGCGAGGCGTCCGCGCACCAACGTGGCCGCACCCACCAGTTGGGTTGGATAGGGATGCATGCCCAGTGAACGGGATGCGGCTTCGGCCACCAGCAGCAACGCATCGTGCAGCGCGGCCCGGTGCTTGTGTTGCAAGGCTGTCGTGGCCGCGGCACGCAGTCGGGTAACCACATGGGCATCGTCCAGCGCGGCCAGTTCGGTCGCCCTTTGTGCCATCAGGCGCTCGAGTTCGGCGATTTCGCGCGCCGGGCTGCTCGCCAACAGCCGGCGAGCGCTTGCCATGACCCCGAGCGCCCACTGGTCGGCCAGGTGAACCGCCTTGTCCTCGCGCTCCGGGAAGGCGGTGCGCGCGAGTCGCAGCGAGGGCGTCATCAGCACGGTCGGCATCGCAGTGCGCTCAGGCGTCGAAATGCGACAGGAACAAGCGCCGCATCGAGCGGCCCAGGCGCCACGCGATCGGCTCGGGGTCGTGTTCGAACCTCACATGCACACGGCTGCCCAGAAAGTCGTGTGGTACGTTCGTCGGCAGCAGCAACTCGAACTCGAAGACCGACTCCAGCGTGGTCAGGCCCTTGTCGTCGCGTGGATCGGTCTGCTCGGGTCCACCGCCCTTGCTGCCCAACACAGCACTGGGCAACTGGTGCACAGCGCCTGGCGTGCTGCGCGCCAGCGTTGCCTCGAAAAGCAGCGCAGTGTCCTGTACCAGCCGCACCTCGACCGCGCGGGTGGCGAGCCGCACCGAATCGACCTCGCTTTGTGGCACCACCAGGCGGACCAACGGTTCATCCGGCGTGTGCAGATAGCCCACGACATCGCCCTGCTTCAGGTAGCGCCCGGGCAGGTCTTCCGGCGATTGCAGCAGCAAGGTGCCGGCCGCATGGGTGCGCAGGGTCAGGCGCCGTGCGTCGTCCTGCAGGCGTTCCAGCGAGGCCGTTTCGCGGGCCAGTTGCTGTTCCAGTTGCTGCGCCTTCGATTGCGACTGGCCCCAGGCGGCGTCGTACTGGGCACGCACTTCCTCGGCCTTGGCTTCCTGCACCGCGATGCGTGCAACCAGGCTGGGCTCCACCATGTCGACCACCGCAGCGCCCGAGTCCAACGCTGATCCGGGCTGGGCCAGCAACTGGCGCACGAAGCCTGCGCTTTCCGCGCGCACGATTGCATGCTCGGGCAGCCACAGCACGCCGGTGGCCATCGTGTGGTGGGGCAGCGGCACGACGAACAGCAGCAGCGCGAGCAGGCCCAGCCCCGCGCCCATCACACCGCGCACACGCGGGCCCCGGTCGGCAAACTGCGGCCCGGTCAGCAGGGCCTTGAGGGCCTTGAACAGCGGCCAGATCACGCTCTGCGTCACCGTCCAGATCGCCATCACAACGCCGATCACGAAGAACTGCGTGGCCACGAACAGCGCGATCGAGAACGAGATGATCAGGCGGTAGACGTAGGAGACAGGTGCGTACAGCACGAACCAGCGCTTCTCGCCCAGCGTGGCCTGCGGCGGTTCGGTGCGCTTGACACCGAACACATAGCGCTCGGCTAGGTACTGCCAGTAGCGGTTGGCGCGGCTGCCGAGGTTTGGCGCCTCGATGATGTCGATCAGGATGTAGTAGCCGTCGAACCGCAGCAGCGGGTTGGCATTGAAGAACAGCGTGGTGACACTGGCCAGCACCGCCACGTTGTAGGCGATGCCGCGCAGGGTGCCGGGTTCGAGCAGCAGCCAGGCATAGAAGGCCAGCGCCGCCACGAACAGCTCGGCCAGCATGCCGGCGGCGCCCACCAGCGCCCGCTGCCATTTGTTGACGAAGGTCGAGGCGTTCGAGGCATCGACGTAGGGCACCGGGTAGAGCGCCAGCAACATCACCCCGGTTTCATGCACCTCGCCACCGAAGGCCTTGCAGACCAGCCCGTGGCCGAATTCATGGATCAGCTTCACCAATGGAAACAGCAGCGCCAGCATCAGCAGGTTGTCGGTCGCCAGCAGCTGGTCGCTGGAGTGGGCGGACAGCTGCGGCCATTGCGCGGGCACCATCAGCTGCGCTGGCAGCACAACGGCGAGCCATGCCAGCACCCACGGCAGCGGGCCGGCATGGCGCGCGAACCGGCGTGCGGCGCGCACCATCCGGCCGAGCAGCCCGTCGGGGTCGAACAGCGGGATGCGCAGGCCCAGCGGATTGCCAAGCCGGGCCATCCATTTGCTGCGCACCTGCTTGCCGCGGCGCTTGAGAAGCTCGGCCACGTCGGGCGTGACGTCCATCTGCACCAGGTCGGCCGCGTGCAGCGTCGACAGCAGGCGCAGCACGTCGGACTGCGCCGGCGTGTCGTCGCTCAGCTCGGCGCACAGCGCGTCCCAGATGTCGTCCATGCTGCGGCTGCCGTCCATCAGGTCGATCACCCGATAGGCCTGGAAGTTGAAGCGCTGGTGCTTGGCCGCCATGCGGTCCTCGATCACGTACCAGACCTCGCTGCGGTACTCGTGGCGGTGGATGCGTACGTGGCCGCGCAGGCGCGGCCGCAGCTGCCGCATGCGGTACCAGTTGTCCGACAGCAGCGGCCCGCTCACGGGGACACCCTTCGCTGCGTCACGGCAGCAGCTTCCACCAGGTCAGCCGCAGCCAATCGACCAGCGGGCGCGTCCAGATCCACAACAGGCTGGCGTGTCCGGCATCGACCTTGCCCACGCCTTCCATGTTGGGCCGCAGCCGTGGTGCGCCGGGGCCCAGCTCGGCCTCGACGCGGAAGTGGTTGCGTCCGTCTTCGGCCACCGAGATCGGCGTCAGCTTCTTCACGGTGAAGGGCCAGGCCTGGCCGGGCAGGCTGGCCAGCACCAGTTCGCCTGTGGCCCCGACCTGCACATGGCCGATGTCGCGCTCGTCCACCTTCAGGATCACGCGCCAGGCGTCCAGTGGTGCCAGCTCGAACAGCACCTTGCCTTGTTCGACCGGCGAGCCGAGTTGCTGCGTCAGGTCACCCTTGACTACGGTGCCGTCGAACGGCGCGAGGATGTTGACGCGTTCCAGCTTGGACATCGCCAGATCCATCTGGGCACGCGCCTGATTCGCCTGCGCGCCAGCCAGCCTCTGCTCGACAGCATTGCCGTTGGCCATGGCCTCGCGCTCCTTGCGCAGGGAGACTTCGAGCTCCGACTCCCAGCGCACTTTTTCCAGCTTCAGATCGCGGTCATCGAGCGTGGCCAGCACCTGGCCCGCCTTCACGACATCGCCGGCGCGTGCCGGCGCTTCGCGCAGGTAGCCCTCGAATGGCGCGACTGCTGCACGCTGCACCGAGCCTTCGACCAGCGCCTGCGACGAAATACGAAACGGCACCGGAATCACCGCCAGCAGCAGCAGCACCACACCCAAGGTCGCCGCGGCCAGCTTGATGGCCGGGTAGCGGGGCCCCAGCACCGTTTCGAGGCTGCGCCTCGCCGTGCGCCGG
>JANXTP010000070.1 GCA_025352345.1 Burkholderiales bacterium
GCGCCATGGTGCGATGAGCGGCATCCTCAAGGCGCAGATCGACTGGATCCCGCTGGCCCTCGGCGCGGTGCGGCCCACGCAGGGCAAGACGCTGGCGGTGATGCAGGTCTCGGGCGGCTCGCAGTCGTTCAATGCCGTCAACCAGTTGCGCGTGCTCGGCCGCTGGATGCGGATGCTGACGATGCCGAACCAGTCCTCGGTCGCCAAGGCCTTCCTCGAATTCGACGACGCGGGCCGCATGAAGCCTTCCGCCTATTACGACCGCGTGGTCGACGTGATGGAAGAGTTGCTGAAGTTCACGCTGCTGACGCGCGACGCGGCCGCTTACCTGGTCGACCGCTATAGCGAGCGCAAGGAAAGCGCCGGGGCGCTGTCGCAGCGGGTCCACCAGCGCAGCATCTGATCCAGCTCGCCTTGCAGGGTACATCAACATACCGTATAAACGGTTTACCTTGATTTCGAAACCCTCACCATGAGCGACTCCCTCCTCACACTCGACGCGCAAGCCGCGTCAGCCCCAGGCGGCGCATCAGGTGCTGCCGCATCTCCGAAGAAATACAGAGTCGCCAAGGCGCCGCAAGCCACGGCAAAGGTTGCCGCCAGGGCGACGAAGGAAGCGGCACCTGCACCGAAAGCGAAGCCCGCAGTCAGCAAGCCTGTCATCAGCAAGCCACTGGCAGCAGCCAAGAAGGCTCCTGCACCACCGATCCAGGCCGCGGCCGTGCCCACGGCTAAACCGCCAAAGGTCAAGCACAAGCTGGTGCGCGACAGCTTCACGATGCCGCAATCGGATTTCGAGTTGATCGACGTGCTGAAGCAGCGTGCGATGAATTTCCGCCATGCCGTCAAGAAGAGTGAGCTGCTGCGGGCGGGCCTGCAGGTGCTGGCCGCATTGCCCGATGTGCAGCTTGAAAAAGTGCTGGCACGCATCACCCCGCTGAAGACAGGGCGCCCGAAGCAGGCCGACTGAGCCGCGCTGCGTTCAGCGCCAGGTCGCCAGCAGCCAGATGCCGGCGACCACCAGCGCCGTGCCCGCGGCCAAGCCGGCGGTGAACGGTTCGCCCAGCAGCAGCACGCTCATCGCGATGGTCGACATCGGGCCGATCAACCCGGTTTGCGCCGCCAGCGTGGCGCCGACGCGCTCGATGGCCAGCATCATCAGCAGCACCGGTGCAAAGGTGCACAGCACCGCATTCAACAGCGACAACCCGATCACCTCGGGCGCCACGACCATCGCCGACAGCGGCCGCAGCGCCGCGAACTGCGCGATGCACAGCACACAGGCCACGGTGCTGGCCAGGCCCGTGAGGCGCAGTGCGCCGAGCCGCCGCACCTCTTCGCCACTGAGCACCAGGTAGACCGCGTAACTCAACGCGCTGCCGAAGACCAGCGCGGCACCCAGCAGCGCATGCGGGCCGACGTGCGTGATTTCCTGGCCGAACACGAGCAGCACGCCACCATAACTGACGGCCAGCGCCACCATCTGGCGACCGGTGACGCTCCGCTTGAACAGCACCACCCCCATGGCCAGCACCAGCGTCGGGTTCAGGTACAGGATCAGCCGCTCCAGGTTCGCGCTGATGTACTGCAGGCCCATGAAGTCGAGCGTGCTGGCCAGGTAATAGCCGCTGAAGCCGAGGCCGCACACCACCCACCCATCGCGCCGCTCCAGCGCTGGCTTGCCACGGCTGGCCCAGACGCTGAGCAACAGGAACCAGGGCAGTGCAAAAAGCATGCGGTACATGACCAGCGTGAGCGCATCGACGCCGTGGCGGTAGGCGAGCTTGGCGATGATGGCCTTGCCGGAGAACCCCACCGCCCCCAGCGCGGCCATCAGCAGGCCCGGCCACAGCGTGGCCATTGGGACGCGTGGCGCCGGCGGTCTCAATCCCACGCGGGCGTCGCGCTCAGCACTTCCTGCAGCGTGGTCAGACCTTCGGCCACCTTCATCGCGCCGGCCAGCCGCAGCGGCCGCATGCCGTCCAGCAGCGCCTGCTGGCGCAGCTTCAGGGCATCGGGCAGCGGCTGAATGCAATGGCGTGCGGCATCGGTGACCGACAGCAGTTCATACAGCCCGGTGCGGCCACGGAAGCCCGTCATCCGGCATTCCAGGCAGCCGACCGGCTTGTACGGCTTGGCCTTGCCGCTCAAGCGCCAGGGCTTGACGAACGCCGCCAGGTCTTCGGTGGTGACCGTCTCGTCGGGCTGCTTGCAGGCCGGGCACAGCGTGCGCACCAAGCGCTGCGCCAGCACACCGATGACGGTGGCGCCGATCAGGTAGGGCGCCACACCCAGGTCGACCAGGCGCGTGATGGCCGAGGCCGCGTCGTTGGTGTGCAGCGTGCTGAACACCAGGTGGCCGGTCAGCGCGGCCTGGATCGCCATTTCGGCAGTCTCCAGGTCGCGCACCTCGCCGACCATGATGATGTCCGGGTCCTGGCGCATCAGCGCGCGCACGCCTTCCGCAAAGCCGAAGTCCAGCGCGGGCTGTACCTGCGTCTGGTTGAACGCCGGTTGGATCATCTCGATCGGGTCTTCGATGGTGCAGACATTGACCTCGTCGGTGGCCAGGCGCCGCAAGGTGGAGTACAGCGTGCTGGTCTTGCCCGAGCCGGTCGGCCCTGTGACCAGGATGATGCCGTTGGGCTGCGCCACCAGCGCCTCCCAGCGCTTCGCGTCGTGCGTGCCGAAGCCCAGCGCCTCCAGCGGCTTGACGGTGGTGTCGGGGTCGAAGATGCGCATCACCATCTTTTCGCCGAAGGCGGTGGGCAAGGTCGACAGCCGCATCTCGACCTCGTCGCCGTCGGGGTTGCGCGTCTTGATGCGGCCGTCCAGCGGACGCCGCTTCTCGATCACGTCCATGCGGCCCAGCAGCTTCACGCGCGCGATCATCGCGTTCATCACGCCCGGCGGCAGCTGGTACACGGTGTGCATCACGCCGTCGATGCGAAAGCGGATCGCACTCAGGTCGCGCCGCGGCTCGAGGTGGATGTCGGACGCGCGCTGGTCGAAGGCGTACTGCCACAGCCAGTCGACGACCTGCACCACGCCCTGGTCGTTGGCGTCGAGCTGCTTGTTGGTGCGGCCGAGCTCGACCAGCTGCTCG
>JANXTP010000353.1 GCA_025352345.1 Burkholderiales bacterium
TTTTTCACGAAAATGACACCTGGCTTCCCTGTTTGCAGTTCGTGGCAACGAGCGGCAGGGCATTGCCGCGAACGCCGCGTTGCCGCTGCAGGGATGTTGCTCTGTGTTCCGCCCTTGTTCTGCCGTGTTCGGGGTGCCGTGAGGGAGGAAAAAGGGCGTTTGAAAAACCTATCCCCCGACGCGTCGTTTTCTCGAAGTGCCGCGGTCAATGTCATTGGACTGGCCAATGCGGATTTTAATTAACCCGGATCAAGCTGTGCGGCCTGCGCACGGCGCACGGCGCACAGCGCACAGCGCACAGCGCAGGGATTTCGTGCAAACCACACGCCGGCCTGCACAGCATTACCCGAACGAGCCTGCGCGCCCGACAGTGCTGGGGCACAGAGCGTCGGCCCAAGACCAACCGTCGCTGCCAGCGTGCGCAGCAGGCCGAGCAGCAGCTCGGCCGGGCGCCTTCGTGGTCCCTGGAATGGGTAAAAGTGTGTCAAATGTATGGTTCCCTAAGCGATGAAAGCGTCTATAAATGGCCGAAATGACATAAATCGCTAACATGCGAAAATGCAAACATTTCGTACCAAAACAGTAGCGTCAGCCATGCAAATCACCGAATCAGCCCACGCCGCAGAGCAGCAGCTGGGATCGCCCGAAACCGATGCCCTTATCAAGAGCATCGGCATTCCGCCGCGCCCCGCGACGCTGCTGGCGCTGCAAAACGAGATCGCGCTGGACGATCCCGACCTGCGCCGCGTGGCACAGCTGGTGGCCAGCGACGTGGCTTTGTCCGTCGCGCTGTTGCGCATCGTCAATTCGTCCGCCTATGGCCTGTCGCGCCGCTCCGAGACGGTCGCTCAGGCCATCACGATGCTCGGCCTCAAGCAGGTGAGCGCCGTTGTTACCGGGCTCGTGCTGCGCAAGGTGCTGCCTTGCGACGGCCCGCAACTGACACGCTTTTGGGACGTGGCGGGCAAACGCTCGCACGCTGTAGTCCGCCTGGCGCGCGGCTTGCGCTGGGGCGTCGACGCCGACCTTGCGCAGTCGTTCGGTCTGTTCTGTGACGTCGGCATTCCGCTGCTGATGCAGCGCTTCCCCGACTACGGCAGCACGCTGAAGGCCTGCAACGCCGAACCCGAACGAAGCTTCACCGCCGTCGAGCAAGCCCACCACCACACCGACCACGCCCTCATCGGCGCGATGATGGCGCGCAGCTGGGGGCTGTCAGAGACCGTGTGCTTAGCGATTCGGCTGCACCATGATTACTCGATCTTCCGCGACCCAGCGGCCCCTGAGCCCGTCGTGCGGCTGGTCGCGATGGGCCTGGTTGCGGAGATCGCGATTCAGCGCTTCGCCCGACTGAACCGCAGTGTCGAGTGGGATAAAGGCGGTGACGGCGCTGCGGGGGCGCTGATGCTCAGTGACGCTGACGTCGATGAGTGGATCGAGCAGCTGCTCGGCGACTTTGCGCACGGGACTGCCTGAAAGCCTCCTGGGTGCGCGAACGCGCCCGGGGTTCGAAAAGAAACATCAACGCGATACTCCACCGAGGAACGGAGTGAACGGAGTTGGCGCAGCGTAAGAGGGCTGAATAAAAGAGGGCTGAGTTTCCTCCGCGAAACTCCGCCAACTCTGTTCCTCTGCGGTGGCGTATTGCGTTGATGTTTCTTTTCGAACGCCGGGCACCGATACGGGCCCGGGATGCTGTCAGGCCGTCAGTTCGGCCGGCCGCGTTTCGCCAGAAGTGCGCGACGGCGGCAGGTGGATGTGGAAGCGACTGCCGCGGTCGGGCATGTTCTCGGCACGCATCGAGCCGCCGTGGACATCGATGATCTTGCGGCAAATCGCCAGGCCCAGACCGGTGCCGCCCGAGCCGTCCTTGGTCTTGCTGGACTGCACGAAGGCTTCGAAGATCTTCTCCAGTTCCTGCGGCGGAATGCCCGGGCCGTGGTCGCGCACGCTGATGTGGGCGCCGCCGTCCCTGCCGACTTGCGCGACGAGCACGATGCGCGTGCCGTGGGGCGCGAACTTGATCGCATTCGCCAGCACGTTGCGCAGCACCTGCTGGAAGCGCAGTGGGTCCACCTTGGCCACCAGGGGGGCCGCGGGCAAGCCCGCTTCGACAACGAGTTGCTTGGCGTCCAGCAGGGCGCCCAGCTCGCGCGAAACCTCGCGCAGCAGCGGCCGCAGGTCGGTGCGTTCGAGGTGGATGGTGCCGACCGCGCTTTCGAGCTTCGAGACGTCGAGCAGGTCGTTGACAAGCGCCAGCATGCGCTGGCCCGCGGCCAGGATGTCGGGGAACATCGTTACGAGCCTGTCGGCGCTGCGCCCCGGCAGTGTGCCCAGCTCCGAGAAGCCAATGATGGCTTGCAGCGGCGTGCGCAGCTCGTGGCTGATGTTGGCGATGAACTCGCTCTTCGCACGCGAGCTCTCTTCGGCGGCGTCACGCGCTTCCTGGGTGGCGCGGGCCGCGTCGTGCAGCTCGGTCACGTCCATAAAGGTGCACAAAATGCCCTGCGGCCGGCCGTCGCGGCCCGGTACCGTCACCTTGTTGATGAGCAAGGCACGGCGCGAACCGTCAGGGTGCGTGTACACAGTTTCGTAGCGCAGGCGGCCGCCGACGTCGAGCAGATGCCGGTCGCGCGCATCGTGAAGCAGCGCTTCCTCGGGCTTCAGGTAATCGCCCGCGACGCGGCCGAGCACGTCTTCGCGACGTCGGCCGGTGAACTCCTGCCAGGCACGATTGACGCTGAGGTAGCGGCCTTCGAGGTCGAGCATCGAGGTCGGCAGCGGGCTCAACTCCTGCAGCAGCGCGCTGAAGGCGAGCTGCTCGGTCAGGCGGGCCTGCGCTTCCTCGCGCGCGGTGACGTCGACCGCGCTGCCGGCAAAACCGACCACGCGCTGATCGTCGTAGAGCGCGAGGACGGCGACGTCGAAGCGGCGCGCGCGGTCGCGCTCGGCCTCGAAGGTGACGGTCGCGCTGCGCACGCCGGCGCCGCCTTCGGCGTCGAACATCGAACGCACGCTGGCCTGTTCTTCGGCAGTCACGAGCGCCTCGAAGCGGCTGCCGATCAGCGCGCCGGTGAGCCCGCCGCCGGCCGCCGGCCCGTGCGCGTTGACGAAGGTCAGCGCGCCGTCGGCATCGGTGCGGAACAACAGTTCCTGCACGATGACGCTGAGCTCGGCTTCGCTGCGTGCCTCCTCGGCCTGCGCCAGGTCGAGGTGGCGGCGCACGCGTTCGCGTGCTCGCAAGCTGCTGGCCGTGGTCCAGGTGAGCACCGCGACGGCCAGCACCGCGAGCCCGGCGACGAGCATGCGCCAGCGTGCCTCTTGGTACCACGCGGCGAGCACGCTCGCGAGCGGCCGCTCGACCAGCACCACCAGCGGCCGCGTGCGCGAGACGCGGAAGGCGACGGTCTGTTCGCCCGGCTCGACGCCGGCACCGCGGTAGCTCGCGTGTTCGATGCGCGGCAGGTAGTCGCGGAACGCCGGGTGGTCTTTCAGCGGTGGGCCAAGGCGCGGGTTCGCCGTGTCGGCGTAGAGACGGCCGTCCAAGCCGGCCAGCATGGCGTGGCTCGTCGGATCGCTGATCGTCAGCTGCAGCTGGTTGGCCAGCCCTTCCGGGTGGATCAATGCCACCAGCAGCAGTTCGCCGTCGCGGCCCTTGACGCGGCGCAGCAGCGGTATGAAGCCGACGGTCTTGGGCACGGCGCCCGAGGGGCCGCCGAGTGCCGCGTCGCTCAGCCCGCGGCCGGCGACATAGGGACCGATCGCATCGAGCCCGGCTGCCGGCAGCGGGCCCAGCTGTTTCAGTGCGATGTGTCGG
>JANXTP010000379.1 GCA_025352345.1 Burkholderiales bacterium
CGGCAGTACGCGCCCTATGTGGCGGCCGAGGTGCGCATCGAGGCTGATGCCGAGGAAGCCGGCAACCTGGCGTTTCCGATCCTTGCCGGCTACATCTTTGGCAAGAACAAGGGCGAGAAGAAACTCGAGATGACGGCACCCGTCACGCAAACGGCCACACCGCAGCGGCTGGAAATGACCGCACCGGTGACGCAGACCGCGGTGCAAGGCGCCAGCCGCAGCTACCTGATTCAGTTCGTGCTGCCCAAGGGCGTGACGCTGGCCTCGGCGCCCGAGCCGATCGACCCCAGGGTGACGTTGCGCGAGGTGCCGGCGAGCCGGGTCGCGGTGATCCGCTACTCGGGTTTCTGGTCCGAGGCCAACTACGCCGAGCACCTGGACAAGCTGCAGTCCGTGCTGAAAGCCGCGGGCGTGAACCCCTCTGGTGAACCGGTGTTCTCACGCTACAACCCGCCGTTCATGCCGTGGTTCCTGCGACGCAACGAGATCTGGCTGACCGTTCCCTGAAACGTCGCTTCAAGGCTTGGCCACCAGCACCGACACGTTGTCGCTGCCTGGCGCGCCAAACGCCTGTTCGCGCAGCAGCGCCAGCTGATCGCGCACCCGGGCTGCCTTTTCGAACTCGAGATTGCGAGCGTGTTCGAGCATCTGCTTCTCCAGCTGCTTGATGCGCTTGCCCAGGTCCTTCTCCGACAGCATCTCGACCTCGGCCGACCGAAGCGCGTCCTTGCCAGCACCCTTGTCTGACTTCTCCGAATAGACGCCGTCGATCAGCTCCTTGATCTTCTTGTTGATCGTGCGCGGTGTGATGCCCATCGCCAGGTTGTGCGCGATTTGCTTGTTGCGCCGGCGCTCGGTTTCGTCGATCGCCTTGCGCATCGATTCGGTGATCTTGTCGGCATAAAGAATCGCACGACCGTTGACGTTGCGCGCCGCGCGGCCGATGGTCTGGATCAGGCTGCGCTCGGCCCGCAGGAAGCCTTCCTTGTCGGCATCGAGGATCGCGACCAAGCTCACCTCGGGGATGTCCAGCCCCTCGCGCAGCAGGTTGATGCCGACCAGCACATCGAACACGCCCAATCGCAAATCGCGCAGGATCTCGACGCGCTCGACCGTCTCGATGTCGCTGTGCAGATAGCGCACCTTGCAGCCGTTGTCGCTGAGGTAGTCGGTCAATTGCTCGGCCATGCGCTTGGTGAGTGTGGTGATCAGCACCCGCTCGTTCAAATCAACGCGGATGCGGATTTCCTGCAGCACGTCGTCCACCTGGTGCGTGGCCGGCCGCACCTCGACCATCGGGTCGATCAGACCGGTCGGCCGCACCACCTGCTCGACCACCTGGCCGGCGGTGCGCTGCTCGTAAGCCGCAGGTGTGGCCGACACGTACATCACCTGGCGCATCTTGGTCTCGAACTCCTCGAAGCGCAGCGGCCGGTTGTCGAGCGCACTCGGCAGCCTGAAGCCATAGTCGACGAGCGTCGTTTTGCGCGCGCGGTCGCCGTTGTACATGCCGCCGAGCTGACCGATCATCACGTGCGACTCGTCGAGGAACATCAGCGCGTCCTTGGGCAGGTAGTCGACCAGCGTCGATGGCGGCTGCCCCGGCGCCGCGCCCGACAGATGCCGGGTGTAGTTCTCGATGCCCTTGCAGTGGCCGATTTCCTGCAGCATTTCCAGGTCGAACCGGGTTCGCTGCTCCAGCCGCTGCGCCTCGACCAGCTTGCCCGCGCCGACCAGTTCGGCGGTTCGTTCGCGCAGCTCCTCCTTGATCGTCTCGATCGCATTCAACACCTTGTCGCGCGGCGTCACGTAATGGCTGGACGGGTACACCACGAAGCGCGGGATCTTCTGGCGGATGCGCCCTGTGAGCGGGTCGAACAGACTCAGCGACTCGATCTCGTCGTCGAACAGCTCGACGCGAATGGCCAATTCGGAATGCTCGGCCGGGAAAATATCGACCGTGTCGCCGCGCACACGGAAGGTGCCGCGCGAGAAATCGGTCTCGTTGCGGCTGTATTGCATGCGAATCAGCTGGCCGATCAGCTCACGCTGGCTCTGCTTGCCGCCGGTGCGCATCACCAGGCGCATTTCCAGGTAGTCCTCGGGCGCGCCGATGCCGTAGATCGCACTCACCGAGGCCACGATCACCACATCGCGCCGCTCCAGCAGACTCTTGGTGGCGGAGAGCCGCATCTGCTCGATGTGCTCATTGATCGCGCTGTCCTTTTCGATGAACAGATCGCGCTGCGGCACATAGGCCTCAGGCTGGTAGTAGTCGTAGTAGCTGACGAAGTACTCGACCGCGTTCTTCGGGAAGAACTCGCGGAATTCGGCATACAACTGTGCGGCCAGCGTCTTGTTCGGCGCGAAGACGATGGCCGGGCGGCCCATCTGCGCGATCACGTTCGCCATCGTGAAGGTCTTGCCCGACCCGGTCACGCCGAGAAGGGTCTGGAAACTCAGCCCGTCGTTCAGGCCCTCGACCAGCTGCGCGATCGCGGTCGGCTGGTCGCCGGCCGGCGGGTAAGGCTGAAACAGCTGATAAGGCGAGCCGGGATGGCTGACGAAGACACCCGCCTCGGGCACGTCGGTGCTGGTGGCGGCATTCAGATCAACGAGTTCGGCCATGGCGGATAAAATCTCAGGGTTAACTCGGGCTCTGGCGGGTTCAGGCAACTTGAAAGCGTAGCCCAAAACACCTCGCCACGTGCACCGCCTGCGCCCTCCGCGCGTTTCAGTAACTGCCCCCACCACAAGGAATTTTCATGGCATCGCTCTTTGCCGCCGTCGACATGGCGCCCCGCGACCCGATCCTCGGTCTGAACGAACAGTACAACGCCGACCCGAACCCGGCCAAGGTCAACCTCGGCGTCGGCGTCTATTTCGACGAATCGGGCAAGCTGCCATTGCTCAAGTGCGTGGCAGCCGCTGAAAAGTTGATCTTCGACACCCTGAAGCCCCACGGCTATTTGCCGATCGATGGCATCGCTGCTTATGACAAGGCGGTGCAGGGCCTGGTGTTCGGCGCCGACAGCGCGGCCGTCAAGGATGGCCGTGTCGCCACCGTGCAGGCCCTGGGCGGCACCGGCGGCCTGAAGATCGGTGCCGACTTCCTGCAACACCTGGCCACGCGCAATGGCAGCAAACCCACCGTGCTGATCAGCGACCCGAGCTGGGAAAACCACCGCGCGCTGTTCACCAACGCCGGGTTCACCGTCGAAACCTATCCGTACTACGACGCTGCCAAGCGCGGCGTCAATGTCGACGGCATGCTGACCGCGCTGAACACCGCGCCGGCCGGCACCATCGTTGTGCTGCACGCCTGCTGCCACAACCCGACCGGCTACGACATCACGCCAGCGCAGTGGGCGCAGGTGGTCGCCGCGGTCAAGGCGCGTGGGCTGGTGGCCTTCCTCGACATGGCCTACCAGGGCTTCGGCGACGGCATCGCCGAGGACGGCGCGGTGATCGCGCAGTTCCTGGCTGCCGGGCTGGACTTCTTCGTCGCCACCTCGTTCTCGAAGAGCTTCTCGCTGTACGGCGAGCGCGTCGGTGCGCTGAGCGTGGTCTGCGCCAGCAAGGACGAAATGACGCGCGTGCTGAGCCAGCTGAAGATCGTCATCCGCACCAACTACTCGAACCCGCCGACGCACGGCGCCCAGATCGTCGCCACCGTGCTGACCACACCGGCGCTGCGCTCGATGTGGGAAGAGGAACTGGCCGGCATGCGCGTGCGCATCAAGGAGATGCGCACGTTGCTGCAGAGCAAGCTGGTCGCTGCAGGCACGAAGCAGGACATGAGCTTCATCACCCGCCAGAAAGGCATGTTCAGCTACACCGGCCTGGCCAAGCCGCAGATGGAGCGGCTGCGCAATCAATTCGGCATCTACGGCGTCGATTCGGGCCGCATCTGCGTCGCGGCGCTGAACCAGGGCAACATCGATGCTGTGGTGAAGGCCATCGGCGCCGTGAGCTGAGGCAGCGCGCGGTATGAACTGAAGAGCCCGGCGCTGCCGGGCTTTTTCATCCCCGCTCCCAACATTCATCCTAGGGCGTACACCCTACAATGCTGCAGTGCAACATTCATACTCCAAGCCAGCCTGCCGATGTCTCGGCAGGCGGCATGATTTTTCGACAACAAGCACTCGCATCACCCGCGCCGCCGCCGGCGACGCGCCCGTCTGAATCAGGATTTCGCCATGTCGATGCTTTACCAGTTCTATGAAACACAGCGCGCGCTGCTGAGCCCGCTGGCGGAATTCGCAAGCGCCTCGTCCAAGCTGTACAGCCACCCGCTGTCGCCGTTTACCCACACCCCGCAGGCGCCGCGCGTGTCGGCGGGTTTGAACCTGATGCACCGCTTGTCAAAGGAATACGAGAAACCCGAGTTCAACATCCACACGGTCAAGATCGACGGGGTGGAGGTCGCGGTACAGCAGCAGGTGGCGATCGAGAAACCCTTTTGCCAGCTGTTGCGCTTCAAGCGCTTCGCCGACGACCTGCCGATGCTCAAGGCAATGAAGGAGCAGCCAACGGTGCTGGTCGTGGCGCCGCTGTCGGGTCACCACTCGACGCTGCTGCGCGAGACCGTGCGCGAGTTGCTGCATCACCACAAGGTCTACATCACCGACTGGACCGACGCGCGCATGGTGCCGGTCGAAGTGGGCCCGTTCCACCTCGACGACTATGTCGAGTATGTGCAGGAATTCATCCGCCACATCGGCCCCGACGTCCATGTGATCTCGGTGTGCCAGCCCACGGTGCCGGTGCTCGCGGCGATCTCGCTGATGGCCAGCCGCGGCGAAAAAACCCCACGCACGATGACGATGATGGGCGGCCCGATCGATGCGCGGCTGTCGCCCACCGCGGTGAACAACCTCGCGATGAACAAGAGCCTCGAATGGTTCGAGAACAACGTGGTCTTCCGCGTGCCGACCAATTACCCTGGCAGCCAGCGCCTGGTCTATCCCGGCTTCATGCAGCACACCGGGTTCATCGCGATGAACCCGAGCCACCATGCGCGCTCGCACTACGACTACTTCATGGACCTGATGCGCGGCGACGACGAAAGCGCCGACTTCCACACCAGCTTCTACGACGAATACAACGCGGTGCTCGACATGCCGGCCGAGTACTACCTCGACACCATCCGGACGGTGTTTCAGGACTTCGCGCTGGTCAATGGCACCTGGACGGTGAAGGGTGAGCTGGTGCGTCCGCAGGACATCAAGACCACGGCGCTGTTGACCATCGAAGGCGAGAAAGACGACATCTCCGGCGCAGGCCAGACCCGCGCCGCGCACGACCTTTGTACCGGCATCGACCCGAAAAACCGCTTCCACCACGACGCGATGGGTGCCGGCCATTACGGCATATTCTCCGGCCGCCGCTGGCGCGAGGACGTTTACCCGCGACTGCGTGACTTCATCGCCACGCACCAGTCGCGCAAGGCGGCAGCACCGAAGCGGGTGAGTGCCAAGCCGGTCGTGCCCGCAAAGGCTGTCGCCGACCCGGTGCTGAAGCTGGTGCCGGCTGCGCGCAGGCCCGCACCGGCCGTGCGCAAGACCGCGCCGAAAGCACCGCCGAAGCGCCAACAGGCGAAGTAAGTCGATGGCGGAGAGCTCCGCAGCGGGGCCAGTGGCTGCGGCATCCGTCGACGCCATCGACCGCGCGCTGCCGCAGACGCAGTGCACCCGCTGCGGCTACCCCGATTGCCGTAGCTATGCGCAGGCGATTGCCAGCGGCAATGCGCCGATCAACCGTTGTCCGCCCGGCGGCGCTGAGGGCATCGCTCGGCTGGCCGCAATCACCGGTGCGGCAATTCTTCCGCTTGATGCATCGCATGGCGTCGAGGGCCCGCGACGGCTCGCGGTGATCGACGAGGCGGCCTGCATCGGTTGCACGCTGTGCCTACCGGCCTGCCCGGTCGATTGCATTGTGGGTGGGCCGAAGGCGATGCACACCGTGATGGCTGTGCTGTGCACCGGCTGCGAGCTGTGCGTGCCGGCCTGTCCGGTCGATTGCATCTCGCTGGTCGATGCGACGGGCGAGCGGGCCGGATGGGCCGCGTGGAGCCAGCCCCAGGCCGACGAGGCCCAGGCGCGCTACGGCTTCCATCAGTTCCGGCTGCAACGCAACCGCAGCGAGCGAGATGCGCGGCTCGAGGCGCGTGCACTGACGCTGAAGCCGCTCGAACCCGACACACCGCAGGACGCCGCCACCGCCGCGCGGCAAGATGACACTGCAGCGCCTGACCACAAACGTGCGGTCATTGCCGCAGCCATGGCGCGCGCTCGCGCGACCCGGCGACCGTGATGTCGAACGCACCGCCACTGCGCGTGCTGTCCGTCATCCCACCGATGACGCAGCTCAACACGCCCTACCCGTCCACCGCCTACCTGACCGGTTTCCTGCGCTCACGTGGAGTGACTGCCGCGCAGGAAGACCTGGCGCTGGCACTGGTGCTGACGCTGTTCTCGCCCGAAGGCTTGCTGTCGGTGCGCGCAGAGATCAATGCGTTGCCGCCCGCTCGACACACGATGCGCGTGGCCGCCTTCATCGACGTCTTCGACCGCTACCACGCGACCATCGCCCCCACGCTCGTGTTCCTTCAAGGCCATGACCCAACGCTAGGTCACCGCATCTGCAGCCGCGCTTTCCTGCCCGAGGGTTCGCGCTTCGAATCGCTCGACGTCTACATCGACGACGATGGTGGCGACCCACTCGCCTGGGCCTTCGGTGCGCTCGGCGTACAGGACCGCGCACGCCACCTCGCGACGCTGTACCTGAACGACATCGCCGACGTGCTGCGCGATGCGATCGACCCACGCTTCGAGTTCGTGCGCTACGCCGAAGCGCTGGCGCAGAGCCAGCCCACCTTCGACCCGCTGGCCGAGGCGCTCGCCGCGCCGCTGAACCTGATCGACCGCACGCTGGTCGAGTTGACGCAGCAGATGCTCTTTCGACATTCGCCGCGCGTCGTGCTGATCTCGGTGCCCTTCCCCGGCGCGGTGTACGCAGCGTTCCGCATCGCGCAGACGGTGAAGGCGCACGACCAGACGATCGTCACCGTGCTGGGCGGCGGTTACGCCAACACCGAGCTGCGCCAGTTGCGTGAGCCGAAGGTGTTCGACTTCTTCGACCACATCACGCTCGACGCAGGCGAGCGCCCGCTGCTCGCGCTGCTCGAACACCTGCAGGGACAGCGCTCGGCACAGCGGCTGGTGCGCACCTACCGCCGCGGCGCCGATGGCGCGGTGCAGTACGTCAACTGGATCGAGGCCGACATCGCCTTCGCCGAGGTCGGCACGCCGACCTGGGACGGCCTGCCGCTGGGCAACTACCTGTCGCTGCTCGACATGCTGAACCCGATGCACCGGCTGTGGTCCGACGGCCGCTGGAACAAGCTGACCGTGGCGCACGGCTGCTACTGGAAGAAATGCAGCTTCTGCGACGTCAGCCTCGACTACATCTCGCGCTATGAAGGCGCGTCGGCGGCCACGCTGGTCGATCGCATCGAGTCGATCGTCCAGGAAACCGGGCAAACCGGCTTCCACTTCGTCGATGAGGCGGCACCGCCGAAAGCGCTGAAGACACTGGCCGCCGAGCTGCAGCGCAGGCAGCTCGCCATCTCGTGGTGGGGCAACATCCGCTTCGAGAAGTCGTTCACCCCAGAGCTGTGCCAGCAGCTCGCCGACAGCGGCTGCATCGCGATCTCCGGTGGGCTCGAAGTCGCCTCCGACCGCTTGCTGAATTTGATGAAAAAAGGCGTGTCGGTCGAGCAGGTCGCTCGCGTCACCAAGGCCTTCAGCGACGCCGGCGTGCTGGTCCACGCCTACCTGATGTACGGCTTCCCGACGCAGACGGTGCAGGACACCGTCGATGCGCTGGAATACGTACGGCAGTTGTTCGAGCAGGGCTGCATCCAGTCGGGCTTTTTCCACCGCTTCGCCTGCACCGTGCATTCACCGGTCGGCCAGCACCCCGAGGAGTACGGCGTCACCTTGCAGCCGCTGCCACCGATCACCTTTGCGACCAATGACGTCGGCTTCATCGACCCGAGCGGCGTCGATCACGACGCGCTCGGTGTCGCGCTGAAAAAAGCACTCTACAACTACATGCACGGCATCGGGTTGGAAGCCGACGTTCGCACTTGGTTCGGCCCGCGCACACCGAAGACACGGGTGCCGCGAGACCGCATCGCCCGCGCGCTGGCAGTCACCACCACCGCGACAGAATCCGCCCGATGAAGAAAGCCGACATCGCCCCATTCTTCGAAGTACTGAAAGCCGCCAACCCGCAGCCGCAGACCGAGCTCGAATTCACCAACGTGTTCGAGCTGCTGGCCGCGGTGCTGCTGTCGACACAGGCGACCGATGTCGGCGTCAACAAGGCGACGCGACGGCTTTTCGCGGTGGCGAACTCACCGCAGAAGATCCTGGCACTGGGCCTGCCCGCACTGACCGAGCACATCCGCACGATCGGCCTGTTCCGCAACAAGGCCAAGAACCTGTACGAGACCTGCCGCCTGCTGGTCGAGCGGCATGGGTGCGCGGTACCGCGCACCCGCGAAGAACTGGAAGCGCTGCCGGGTGTGGGCCGCAAGACCGCGAACGTGGTGCTGAATGTGGCCTTCGGCGAGGCGACGATGGCGGTCGACACCCACATCTTCCGCGTCGGGAACCGCACCGGCCTGGCGCCGGGCAAGAACCCGCTGCAAGTCGAGCTGAAGTTGCTGCAACGCGTGCCCGCCGCGTATCTGGTGGATGCACACCACTGGCTGATCCTGCATGGCCGCTATGTGTGCACCGCACGCAGCCCGAAATGCGCCGAGTGCGCGGTGGCCGTGTATTGCGACTCGCGGCCGAAGGGCATCGCCGGGCGTCAGAACGCCCACTGATCGGCGGCGCAAGCCGGCCGACTTGCAAACTCGATACGATCGACGCTTTGCACGGCGCTCGCGGTGCCATTCCAAGTTTCAACCCGAAAGGACAGACCATGCAAACCACTTCCTCCGGACTGCAATTTGAAGACACGATCGACGGCACCGGTGACCTGGCGGAAACCGGCCAGCATGTCACGGTGCACTACACCGGCTGGCTCTACAGCAATGGTGTCAAAGGCAGCAAGTTCGACAGCAGCAAGGACCGCGGCGACCCGTTCAAGTTCTACCTGGGCCAGGGCCAGGTGATCCGCGGCTGGGACGAAGGCGTCGGCGGCATGCGCGTCGGCGGCACGCGGGTGCTGGTGATCCCGCCCGACCTGGGCTACGGTGCGCGCGGTGCCGGCGGCGTGATCCCGCCGAACGCGACGCTGATGTTCGAGGTCGAGTTGCTCGACATCTGAGCGCCGGTTGCGGCTCACCGAACACTGACACCGGCAGCACCGCCGCCGAGCCATGTCCATCCAGTACGACATCACGCACACCACGGTGTACCGCTACAAGAAGCCGGTGAGCTTCGGCGAGCACCGCGTGATGTTCCGGCCGCGCGACAGCCACGATCTGCGGGTGCTGGCCACCGATCTGCAGGTCAGCCCGGAAGCCATCATCCGGATGATCCAGGATCCGCACTCCAATTCGGTAGCGCTGGTGCAGCCCCTGAGGTCGGCGTTGGAGCTGCGCATCGTCTGCTCGTTCACCATCGAGCATGCGCACAGCTACAACCTGGAGCTGCCGGTGTCGAAGGCAGGAGAGTTCTTTCCTTTCGCCTACACACCAGACGAGCGCTTCGACCTGGAGATGTACCTGCGCCCTCACCATGAGGATCCACAGGGCGAACTGATGGCCTGGGCGCGCCAGTTCATCCGCACCGACGGCCCGTCGCGCACCCGCGATCTGCTGGTCGCGATGAACGAGTACATCCGCAATCACATGGTCTACAGCAGCCGCGAGGAAGAGGGCACGCAGTCGCCGCTGGACACCTTGAAGCTGGGCAGCGGCACCTGCCGCGATTTCGCGCTGCTGATGATGGAAGCCTCGCGCCGGCTGGGCGTGGCCTCGCGCTTTGTGTCGGGCTATCTGTACGACCCGGCACTCGACGCCGACCTGAGCGCCGACGTCACCCTCGGCGGCCCGCAGATCACCCAGGGCGCAGGCAGCACCCACGCCTGGCTGCAGGTCTACCTGCCGGGCGCCGGCTGGGTGCCGTTCGACCCGACCAACAACTTCCTCGGCGGCAACCAGCTGATCCGCGTCGGTGTGGCCCGCGACCCAAGCCAGGCCGCGCCGGTATCGGGAAGCTGGTACGGCGACGCGGATGCCTATGTCGGCATGGACGCGTCGGTGGTGGTGCGGAGGGTGGTCTCGCGGCCATGGCGTCAGACCGCACCGATGGCAGCGAGCTTGCCGAGCGTGTAGGAAACGTCTGACAGGTACTGCGTGGTTTAGACGGCAGGGCAGCGCTGGCGAACGAACGAGAATTCCATGTGATTGCCCCCCCCTCCTCATCGCAGCACCGTTGGCATGGGACACCTGAAAACCTACATCGTCGAAGACAGCCCGGTCATCCGCGAGAGCCTGATCGCCGCGCTGGAGGAACTGGTCAGCGTGGATGTGGTCGGTACCGCCGCCGATGAACAAACTGCGGTGCAATGGCTGTCTGCCAAGGCCAATGACTGCGATCTGATGATCGTTGATGTGTTTCTGGCGCAAGGCTCGGGGTTGAGCGTGCTGAAAGCGGCGCGCGAACACGACAAGCACACCAAGCTGGTGGTGTTGAGCAATTACGCCACCTCCGACATGCGCCGCAAGTGCCTGGAACTCGGTGCCGACCAAGTGTTCGACAAATCCAACGAGATCGATGCGCTGATGGCCTACTGCGCGCACCTGTCAGGTGGCTGTTCTGATAACAGCAGCCAGAACGCGCTGCCATGAAGTCCGAGGGCTGTGGTGGCAAACGTGGACTACTGAATCAGCCCCGTTTTCAGCGCGTAGTAAGTCAGATCGCTGTTCGACTCGAGTTTCATTTTTTCCATCACCCGGGTACGGTAGGTGCTGACCGTCTTCACACTCAACGACATGCTGACTGCCATGGTGCCGATCGCCTCGCCCTTCGCCAGCCGCAGGAACACCTGCAACTCGCGCTCAGACAGAAGCTCATGAGGCAGCTTGTCGCCGCCACCGGCCAACCCGTCGGCCAGCAGTTCCGCCACGCCCGAGGTGATGTACTTGCGGCCGCGAAACACCGTGCGTATCGCCTTGGCAATCTCCTCGGGCTCGCAGTCCTTGTTCAGGTAGCCAGCGGCGCCCTGCCTGAGCAAGGTGGTCGCATAGTGCTGCTCGGGGAAGCTGCTCAGGATCAGCACCGGCAGGTCAGGCGCCCGCGCCTTGATGGCCGCCAACACCTCGACGCCGCTCTGGTCGGGCATCGACAAATCGACCAGCATCACATCGATGCCGCCAGCGCGCACGATGTCGATCGCCTCGCGGCCATTCGAGGCTTCGGCCACGACTGTCAGACCGATCTCCTCGGACAGGAACTGGCGCAGCCCGGTGCGCACGATGGCGTGGTCGTCGACGATGGCAATGCGGATCATGGTGACACTCGACCTGAAGACCTGTGGAGAGTGCAGTTTAGGGGGTGGTCATGTGGTTGAGGTTGCTTGAGCGTTTTGGACGCAGCATGTATGCCTTCCCGCTGGCCTGCATCGCAGCGCTGGCGTTGCTGGTGATCAGCGAAGCCTCGTACCGGTCGGCGTCGGGATCGATGCTGCAACTCGCGACGATGGCGTCGGCACGCACCGAGATCCAGTCGCTGTGGCGTCACCTCGTCGATGCGGAAACCGGCCAGCGCGGCTACCTCCTGACCGGCCGTGCCGATTACCTCAAGCCCTACCGCGATTCGCTGGCGCAGGTGGACGCCTCGCTGCACCTGCTGAGCGACTACTACCTCGACGACGCAGAAGGCCAGACGCTGATCACGCAACTCACCGCGCTCAGCACGCAGAAGCTGTCTGAACTGTCCACCACCATGCGGCTGTACGACGAAGGCAAGCAAGAGGCCTGGCGCGAGATGTTGCTGACCAACATCGGCCAGGAAAAGATGGAAGCAATCCGGGTGGCGTCGCGCACGCTGCTGGACCTGGAATCGCAGCGGGTCACCCGCAAGCGCGAAGGCGTACAGCGCATCTTGCTGATCAACCGCATCGGCGTGGCGCTGACCACGCTGATCAGCCTGTTCGCGGTATCGCTGTACTTCAGGCAGAGCCAGGCGCTGACGCAGGTACAACATGAGCAGAAGCTGGCGGGGCAGGTCGAGCGTGACCGGCTGGAAGCCGAAGTGAAGAACCGCACCGCACAGCTCACCGAGCTCGCTCAGCATTTGCAGACCGCACGCGAAGACGAACGCGGCCGGCTCGCGCGTGAACTGCACGATGAGCTCGGCGCGCTGCTGACCGCGGCCAAGCTCGATGCGGCGCGGTTGAAGGCCAAACTGGGCACGATGACGCCTGAGGTCGCCGAACGCCTGCTGCACCTGAATGAGCTGCTCAACGCCGGCATTGCGCTGAAGCGACAGATCATCGAGAACCTGCGCCCCTCATCGCTGAGCAACCTGGGCCTGGTGGCAGCGCTGGAGATCATCACCAGCGAATTCGCCACCACCTCAGGGCTGCGTGTCCACGTGAACCTTGTCCCGACCGACCTCTGCCCATCTGGCGAACTGACGAGCTACCGGCTGGTTCAGGAGGCACTGACCAACATCGCCAAATACGCAAAGGCCACCGAGATCTGGCTCGATCTGTCGCAACGCGGCGGCACCGTGACGCTCACCGTCCGCGACAACGGCATCGGCTTCGACACCACCTTACCGCGGCAGTCGGCGCACGGTTTGCTCGGCATGCGTTACCGCGTCGAGGCCGAGGGTGGGCAGATGAGCCTGTTCAGCCAGCCCGGCGTCGGCACCACGATCGAGGCCCGGTTGCCCACCAAGGTCTGAGTCACGCTGCGCCTGCGACGGCCAGCTCCAGCGTTTCCTTGTCGTCGCCTTCCTACAGGCGCGTGCCGGATTGGCCGACGCCGACAAGGCCAGCCGGACTATCGATCGAACACCGCCCGCCCATGACACTGGCCTCGGGTGATGTGCGTCTTGCCACATGCATCGCCCATCAACCCAGGAGATGTTCATGTTGCATTACGCCGTCGTTTTCTTCGTCATCGCGCTGATCGCCGCGCTGTTCGGCTTTGGAGGCATTGCCGCCAGTGCCGTCGGCATCGCCAAGATCTTGTTCGTGATCTTCATCGTACTCGCCATCGGCAGCTTCCTGCTGGGTCGGATGAAGAAGTAGTCGTTGCCGCGCATGCCTGCGCTGCCGGCTGATCCGTTTCACTCGTCCGCTCCCCCCTCGTTGCCTACTCACCCAAGGAACCCCATCATGACCATCACCACACCCAGCCAGTTCTTCGAAGGCGCCGCAGACTCTGCAGAAATGGCCGTCGAGCAGATCGACAAGTCTGCCCAAGAGATGCATAACAAGTTGGCCAATGGCGCCTACAAGGCGATCGACGCTGCCAAGCCAGTCATGGAACGCTGGGCCAAGGATGCCGAGACGATCGCCCGTCGCGGACTCGACAGCGCTCGCGACACCTCACGTCAGCTGCGTGAGCGCGCTGCGCAAGCCTCGGACACCACCGTCAAGTACATCCAGGACGAGCCGGTCAAGGCGATGCTGATCGCCGCCGCCGCCGGAGCCGCATTGGTCACCCTGATCAGCCTGCTGAGCCGTTCACGTCAACGCGACTGATCGCGCACACGGCAACCGTCCAACTGAATCGAAAACGACCCCTTCATGCACCCGTTTTTCAAACTCATGGTGGATCGGCCTGCCGTGATCACCGACCACGTCGAGGCCTACGCGTCGCTGGCGACGCTGGAACTGTCGGGTGCCGTCAGGCAGATCAGGGTGCGCGCGCTGAAAACGGCGATCGCCCTGTCATGCGCCGCCGCTGCTGCGGTGCTGGCCGGTGTGGCGGTGATGCTGTGGGCCGTGACGCCTGCAGAGCATCTGCAGGCACCGTGGGTGTTGTGGCTCGTGCCCGGGTTGCCGGCGATCGTCGCGGTGTGGTGCGGGTTGTCGGCGCAAGCCATCAACGACGTGCCTGCTTTCTCCGCACTGCGCGACCAGGTGCGCGCGGACATCGACATGTTGCGCGAAGTCAGCCCGTGAGCGCCACACCAACGCCGGTGGGCTACCGGGCTCTGCATGCGGCGGATGCTTCGACGGAAACCCTGCTCGGGGCCACAGAACGGCTGCGACAGTCGCGGCAGACAATGCGCGATCGGATGCTGGCGTTGAATGCCAGTTCGGCCCAGGCCACAAGGCCGGACTCAGGTCAGTCCAGGGCTTTGCTGACAACGTTGGCAGCGCTGCCGGTGGTCGGTCCGCTGATCCAGAGTGCCATGAGCTGGTGGGAAAGCCATCCCTTGCACGCAATCGCCGAACTTTTCACCCCGCGCCCAGCCTCGGCGACCGAGCCGCTGGCACAACCACTGACACAACGCCACCCCTGGGCCATGCTGCTCGGTGCGGTCGCCGTGGGTGCGTTGCTGATGTGGACGCGGCCTTGGCGGTTTGCGCTGCTCCGGCGCGCCGTCTACAGTGCCCTGCTGCCCCAGCTGGTCACCACGCTGTCGCACGTGTCGACCGATGGCTTGCTCGATCTCGTCAAGTTGATGTTGCGACGCCCCGCTGCAAATACCTCGCCCCCGCCTGCGGCCGAGCAGCCTGCCGGAGAAGACGTCACCACACCGAACAGCACGCTGCATTGAGCCTGCAGAGGCACTCTCTTTCTTTCACTTTGATTTTTCCACTCACCATGAGGAACCACACCATGTCCGCGCGCACCATCCTCGCTTCCGTCGCCGCTTGCGTTGCGCTGATCACCATGTCCGGCTGCGCCGTGACGCGTGATCAATCGACCGTCGGCGCCTACATCGATGACACCACGATCACCACCGCGGTGAAGGCCCGTTTCGTCGAAAACAAGGATGTCGATGCGACATCGATCAGCGTAGAGACGCTCAATGGAACGGTGCTGCTGTCGGGCTTCGCGAAGAACAGCACCGAGAAGGTTCGGGCCGAAGAACTCACCATGTCGGTCAAAGGCGTGAAGTCGGTTCGCAACGAAATCGCGTTGCGCAGCTGATCGCACTGCTGCCACCTTGACTGGATGAAGACCAGAGCGCGAGGCCGCGTCGCCGGCGACGCTCTGGTTTTATGGGCCGCGCTGAACCGATACCTCGACGCCGATGGCATGCGCCAGGGCGCAGCGGTGTCGTTCTACGCAGCTTTTTCGATGGCCCCGTTGCTCGTGGTTGTGACGGGCGTCATGGTCTGGCTGCTCGGCAACGACGGCGCGCAAGCGGCATTGCTGGAGGCCATCACCCGGCTGGTCGGCCCGCGCGAAACACAGACATTGAGTGAGCTGCTGGCACGCCATGGCAGCACACCGAACCAGGGAGCGCAAGCCGTCGTTGGGTCGTGGCTGGCGCTGGGCACCACACTGATCGGCGCCACCGGCGTCTTCGTCGAATTGCGTTCGGCGGTACAGGCGATGCTGGGCGAACACGATGGCGCATTCACTTGGCATCGGTTGCTGCAGGTGCGGCTGCTGACCATCGGCATCGTGCTCGGCTGCGGCTTCCTGCTGTCGATCGCCATGATCGCGCAGACGGCCACCCTGCTCGCACTGAAATGGGTGACTGCCGAATGGGCCTGGCTGTCGCCGGTGCTGATCGCGGTCGAAGCACTATGGTCCTGGGGCGTCATCAGCCTGATCTTCGCGCTGATGATCCGCTGGCTGCCCAACACCCGCCTGCCATGGTGCGACACGCTCGTCGGCGGCGCCATGGCTGCGGCGCTGTTCATGGTGGGGCGCTATGGCATCAGCTTGTATATGGCAACCACCGCGATGCAATCGGCGCTGGGCGCGGCGGGCTCGTTCGCTGCGCTGCTGGTGTGGGTGTACTGGTCGAGCCAGATCTTCTTGCTGGGGGCCGCGCTGGCGGTCGAACTGGGGCGACCGAATCAGGCGGCGATCGGAACTTCAGCCCTGCCACGGCATCGGGCAGCGATCGACTGACCACTGAACCTGTTGCGCTCAAGAAAAAGCCCGCTGACGCGGGCTTTTCTCATCGAGCGGCCAACCTGTCGTTCAGCGGGTGAACCCACCGGTGCGCGGACGCGCCTTGAACGGTGCACGGCTCGGCGCCGCAACGCCTTCGACCGGACGGCGTGCCGGGGCACGGTCGAACGGGCCGGCAGCACGCGAAGCAAAGTTGTCGTCACGGCGCGGGGCGAACCCGCCTTCATCACGCCGCGGCGCGAACGAAGGCTTGCCAAAGCGGCTGTTCGACGGCGCACCAGAGCGATTGCCGAAACCACCGGGGCGGCGTTCGGTGTCTGCACCCGGGCGCGGTGCGTACATCCGCGGTTCGGGACTCTTCGGCTCCAGACCGGCGATGGTGCTGACCGGGATGTTCTGCGTCGTGAACTGCTGGATGCGGCGGATCATGCCGGTGTCCATGCGCTCGCCCAGCGTGATCGCCAGGCCGTTCTTGCCGGCACGGCCGGTGCGGCCGATGCGGTGAACATAGTCCTCGGCCTTCATCGGCAGGCCGTAGTTGATGACGTGGCTGATGCTCGGCACGTCGATGCCGCGCGCGGCCACGTCGGTCGCGACCAGTACCTTCAGTTGTTGCGTGCGCAGGCCCTGCAGCACGCGGTTGCGGCGGCCTTGCGGCATGCCACCGTGGAGCGACGCAACGGCGTGGCCCATGTCGGCCAGCCGGTCGGCCAACCAGTCGGCATCACGCTGCGTGCTGGTGAACACCAGCGCCTGTTCCATTGCGCGCTCGGTCAGGATGTGATCGAGCAGCGCATTCTTGTGGTTGTGGTTGTCAGCCCAGTGCAGGCGCTGCTCGATGTTCTCGTGCGTGTCGGTGTGCGACGACACGTCGATGCGCTGCGGGTCGCGTAACAGGTTCTGCGCCAGGCGGCCGACGTGGCCGGCAAAGGTAGCGCTGAACATCACCGTCTGACGCGTGGCGGGCACGTGGTCGGCGATGGTGTTGATGTCGTCGATGAAGCCCATGTCGAGCATGCGGTCGGCTTCGTCGAGCACCAGGAGTTCGACGTTTTCAAGCACGGCCTTGCCGGTCTGCAGGTGGTCGAGCAGGCGGCCTGGGGTCGAGATCAGGATGTCCAGCGGACCGCGCAGCGACTTGATCTGCGCCGGATAAGGCACGCCGCCGACAACGGTGGCCACGCGCAGGCCCTGCACATGGCGGCCGTAGGTGGATGCGGCCTTGGCGACCTGCATCGCGAGTTCGCGTGTCGGCGTCAGCACCAGGATGCGTGGGCCGTAGACGGTGGCGCGATCACGCTTTTGCGTGGTGTCGGCACGCGCTGCAATGATGCGTTCCAGCGCAGGCAGGATGAACGAGGCGGTCTTGCCGCTGCCGGTGGAGGACGAGACCATCAGGTCCGTGCCGGCGAGGGCCACCGGAATGGCCTTCATCTGCACTTCGGTGGCGGTTTCGTAGCCGGCGTCGGCAACGGACTTGAGCAGGGTTTCGTGGAGCCCCAGATTGGCGAATGTCATGTCGTACTTTCATATGCGGTGCCGACGCTGCGCACAAAGGCGCAACGCCATGGGGCACCCGCCGGTTCAATGAACCGACAAGGTCAGGTCGCTGAGAGAAGGTTCGCTTTGAGAACGGTGAAGCGGAACAGTCAAGCGACGGCATCGCCGCCGACCGTTGCCTGCTGATGCCATCGGGTGACGGCACCGGCTCAAAGCGCTATCGAGGCCTGCCGCACTGAACAACGTGGGCTGACTCGAACGAGGTCAGAGGGGATGAACGAGCATCGATCACAACAACTGCGCCGATGGACTGGCGAGGGATCGTCGATGCGAGCGAAGCCTTGGAGTTTACCCTGAATCTGTGCCATCGAGAAGCCCTTAACGCCGTCCGTGCAACGCATGCGGTCGAGCGCGCGCCCCGAGACACTCACACCATCGATTTGAATACCGTCATACGGTAAGATGATCGATATGAATACCGTTACCGTTTCACCCAAATTTCAGGTCGTCATCCCGCTGGAGGTGCGTCGCCGCATGAAGCTCGAGCCCGGGGCGAAATTGATGGTGGTCGAGTTCAACGGGGGCCTGCGGCTGGTGCCGATGAAGCCACCGTCCGCGTTGCGCGGCATTGCCCGCGGTATCAGCGCGGAGCTCGACAGCGAGCCGGACCGCGTGCTGTGAAGCCGCTCGGAGTGAAGGCGCTTTCATCGCGTCGTGCATCGCCACGCGTCGTCGCTGTCAAACCAATCGTTCTCGATTCATCGTGCTGGATCGAATACTTCGCAGACACCGACCGCGCCGACCTGTTTGCATCGGCCATTGAATCGCCCGAGTTGTTGATCGTCCCAGTGCTGACCGTCTACGAAGTCATTAAGAAGCTATCGCGTGACGCGGGCGAAGAAGTGGCCACGGCGGCGCTGTCATTGATGCAACGCGGTCGGGTGGTGCCCATCGACCTGAATGTCGCATTGGAGGCGACAGTGAATGGTCTGCCGATGGCCGACAGCTTGATCTACGCAACGGCCTTGCATCACGACGCGTTGCTGTGGACGCAGGACGCCCATTTTGAAGGCCTGCCCAGCGTGAACTACTTCCGCAAGCTATGAGACCAAGTACGCCTTGCCTCTGAAGTGCGTAACACACCAATCAATGATCGTTGTGACATTAGCTGCGCCCGTAAAAACATAGCGGTTAAGTACAGTTCTGCACTGATATAAATAACACCACTGCACAGCCCTTCCATATATATTAAATCGGGCCTGAAATAATGCACAATGCCCTCGAAGACCTAGCGAAAACTCTATCGCTTAAAGCAGCATCCGAGCCCTTCTTCACTTTATCCGAAGGATTAATTAAGGTCAGAGCGATTGAATCAGCTTTAGATTTGGGTTGGACCTTACAAGAAGGTGCGCCAGCGCCTGGATCAGCATTCACGATACGCACAGGGGAAATCGGAATAACAATTTCGCGAGAGCTCCGGAGACTAACAGTTTTGGACGGCTCTGCTGACATGTATGTCATAGAACCGTTCGAAATGATGCTTGAAATAAAAGCGCGCCCAGATGTTGGTAGCAAGGCCCATGCACAGTTCGAACAGATCATGCTAGATATTAACCGGGTTGCCACAACGCCTAAAATGGCTCTTCTCTTCGTTTTTGATCAAGATATTTATTCTTCTTTTTCAGGGGAACGTTCATCTGCGAAAGGAAGACCATCACTGCATAAAAATTGGTCCAATGCCATATTTCCCCGATATGCCGATGTTCTTGAGCTAGAGAAGCTGAACCGCCAAACTAATTTGGCAGGCAGCGCAATTGAATTTTATTTATTTCTATAAAAAATCCAATAGGCGCAAAGAGAATATTAGTCATAGGCGCTCGCTCAGATGCGGATTTTTAACTTTTAGCAGCCCCTTTTGACTTGCGCACGTCAATAGCCGAATGATGCGGCCTTTCAATTTTTATTTTCCACATAGGAGTTTAAATGTTTTCTATTTATAGTCCGCTACCATATCATAAAGCAGGAGATTATCCTATTTCTCCATTCATTCATATCGCGGCGGACGGTGTTTGCAACGACATCGGAAAATCTATTCTCACCCCTCAGCTTATGACTGATTCAGAAATTGATCCTCAAATCAATGCTCTGATTGCTGAGCTTGAGAAGCTTCGCAAGTCGGCAAAGGCAGACCTTCTCAAGAGAAAAAGACTCACTCTCACACCGGACTGACTCGTAACTCCACAGGTGAAGCTTTAGGGGGTATACACAGGATCGTTAAACACCCCTTACTCCCGCTGATTTCTGCACTCATGGCTGGCATCCACATCACCGACATCGAAGCCGCCATCAACTGGTGGCGCGAGCGCTCTCCGTCGCCTGACGGCATCACCGCCTGCCGCGAGGTGCGGGCGCTGGCCGAGGTGTACGCGCTGATGGTGTACTACCACGAGCACGAGTGCGACGACGCCAGCATGCCGGCCGCAGCGCGCGACGCTTGGCTGGCCTGGTACCAGACCACGCCCGACGCCCCCTGCATCGCGATCTGCTCGACCAGCCAGGGCGACACCGTCTGCAAAGGCTGCGGGCGCAGCTTCGACGAGGTGCAGAACTGGACGGT
>JANXTP010000403.1 GCA_025352345.1 Burkholderiales bacterium
AAGCGCTAGCGCGCCAGCACCGACACCAGCGCCTGGCCTGTCGGCGTCTTCGCCATCACCACTTGCTCCGGCGTGGCCGCAGCCACAACACGGCCGCCTTCATTGCCGCCATCCGGCCCCAGGTCAATCACCCAGTCGGCCTCGGCGATCACGTCCAGGTCGTGCTCGATCACCACCACGCTGTGCCCGCCGTCGACCAGCCGGTGCAGCACGCGGATCAGCTTCTCGACGTCGGCCATGTGCAGGCCGACCGTGGGCTCGTCGAGCACGTACAACGTGTGGGGCGCCTTGTTGCCGCGCTTGCCGACGTCGTCACGCACCTTGGTCAGCTCGGTCACCAGCTTCAGGCGCTGCGCCTCGCCGCCGCTGAGCGTCGGCGACGGTTGGCCGAGTGTCAGGTAGCCCAGGCCCACGTCCTTCATCAGCCGCAGCGGGTGGCTGATAGCCGGCATGCTCGCAAAGAAGTCGACCGCCTCGTCGATCTCCATGTTCAGGACGTCGCCGATGTTCTTGCCCCGCCAGGTGACCGCCAGCGTTTCCGGGTTGAAGCGTTGCCCATGGCACTGGTCGCAGGGCACCTTCACGTCGGGCAGAAAGCTCATCTCGATCGTGCGCATGCCCTGGCCTTCGCAGGCGGGGCACCTTCCTTCGCCGGTGTTGAAGCTGAAGCGGTTCGCGGCATAACCGCGGGCGCGCGATTCCAGCGTGTCGGCGAACAGCTTGCGGATCGTGTCCCAGAAGCCGATGTAGGTCGCGGGGCAGCTGCGCGGCGTCTTGCCGATCGGCGTCTGGTCGACTTCCAGCACGCGGTCGATGTAGCCCCAGCCGTCGATGCGGTCGCAGCCTTGCCATTTCGGGCTGCCGCCTTTGAGGTTGATGAACTGCAGGTTGGCCAGCAGCACGTCGCGCGCCAATGTCGATTTGCCGGAGCCAGATACACCGGTGATCGCGACCAACCGCTTCAGTGGCACATCGATCGTCACCTGCTGCAGGTTGTGCAGCGTGGCACCTTCGATCGTCAGCCGCCGATTGGCCTCGGACTCGCGCGGCCCGGCCGCAGCGGCCGCCTGCACCTCACGCCGCGCCTGCAACGGGTGGATCAGCGGGTGAGCCAGCAGCCGGCCGGTCTGTGAATCGGGCGCAGCGGCGAGATCGGCGACCGTGCCCTGCGCCACCAGCCGGCCGCCGCGCGTGCCCGCACCCGGGCCGATGTCGATCAGGTGGTCAGCGCGGCGGATCGTGTCCTCATCATGCTCGACGACGACCAGCGTGTTGCCCTTGTCGCTGAGCGTCTTCAGCGCCTTCAGCAAGATCTGGTTGTCGCGCGGGTGCAGACCGATCGTCGGCTCATCAAGCACATAGCACACGCCCTGCAGGTTGCTGCCGAGTTGCGCCGCGAGTCGGATGCGCTGCGCTTCGCCGCCGCTGAGCGTGGGCGCGGCGCGGTCCAGCGTCAGGTAGCCGAGGCCGACTTCTTCGAGGAACTCAAGGCGCCCGAGGATCTCGCTGACAACATCGCGCGCAATCTCCGCGTCACGGCCCGTGAGCTTCAGCGACTCGACCCACTGTCGTGCGCCGGTCACCGACCACTGCGCGATCCACGCGATCGAATGGCCCTCGAATGTGACTTTGCGTGACACCGGGTTCAGCCGCGTGCCGGCGCAGTCGGGGCACGGCTCGTCGATCAGTCCTTCGGCTTCGCTTTCTTCCGAAGGGAAGCTTTGCTCGCGGCCCTTGGTGTCGTCGTCACGCACCGAGTCGTCGTAGACCTTGCGCTGCTCGCGCGTCAGCGCCAGTCCGGTGCCGACGCAGGTGGTGCACCAGCCGTGCTTGCTGTTGTAGCTGAACATGCGCGGGTCGAGCTCGGGGTAGCTGGTGCCGCAGCTCGGGCATGCGCGCTTGGTCGAGAACACCTTGATGCGGCCGATGCCTGCGGTGGACGATCCGGTGCGCATGGCTTCGGTCAGGCCGTTCAGCGGCGTCAGCAGGTGCATCACGCCCTTGCCGAGGTCGAGCGCTTTCGCCAGTGCCTCCCGCAGTTCGCCTTCGCGGTCGGCGCTGACGATGAAATCTGCAACTGGCAATTCCAGCGTGTGTTCCTTGAAGCGGTCGAGCCGCGGCCAGGGGTCGACCGGCAGGAATTCGCCGTCGACACGCAGGTGCGTGTGGCCGCGCGCCTTCGCCCATTTCGCGAGGTCGGTGTAGACGCCCTTGCGCGCCACCACCAGCGGCGCCAGCAGGCCCACGTGTTCGCCGCGGTGATCGCGCAGCAGTTGCGCGGCGATGCTCTCGGCCGACTGCGGGCGCACCTCGGCGCCATCCTTCACGCAGTGCTGCAGCCCGAGCTTGACGTACAGCAGCCGCAGGAAGTGCCAGACCTCGGTGGTGGTGGCCACGGTGCTCTTGCGCCCGCCGCGGCTCAGGCGCTGTTCGATGGCCACGGTGGGCGGGATGCCGTAGACCGCATCGACCTCGGGCCGGCCTGCCGGCTGCACGATGCTGCGTGCATAGGCGTTCAGGCTTTCGAGGTAGCGACGCTGGCCTTCATTGAACAGGATGTCGAAGGCCAGCGTGCTCTTGCCCGAGCCCGACACGCCGGTGACCACGGTGAACTGGCCGCGCGGAATGCTGACGTGCAGCGACTTCAGGTTGTGCTCGTGGGCATTGACGATGCGGATCGACTCATCGACAACGGCTCGCTCGGTGCGCGCTGCCTTCAACAGCAGTTGGAGTGGCGCACCCTCTTCTGCAGCCAACCCGCCCAGCCCCATCGCCCGGTCGTAATCGGCCAAGGCCTTGCCGGTGTGCGAGGTCGGGTGTCGCTTTACATCGGCCGGCGTGCCGGTGCAGACGACCTGCCCTCCACCCTCGCCACCTTCGGGCCCGAGGTCGATCAGCCAGTCCGACGCATTGATCACGTCGAGGTTGTGCTCGATCACGATGATCGAATGCCCGGCGTCCAGCAGCTTGCGGAACGCCCGCATCAGCTTCGCGATGTCGTCGAAATGGAGGCCGGTGGTCGGCTCGTCGAACATGAAGAGCGTGCCCTTCTTAGCAACGGGCTGGCGGCTGGCCGTGGCGCTGTTCGCCGACTCCGCAAGGAAGGCCGCGAGCTTGAGCCGCTGTGCCTCGCCGCCAGACAGCGTCGGCACCGGTTGGCCGAGCTTCACGTACTCCAGGCCGACGTCGACGATGGGCTGCAGCACGCGCAGCACCTCGCGGTCGTTGGCGAACAACTGCACCGCTTCGCTCACCGTCAGGTCGAGCACGTCGGCCACCGACAGGTCGCGGACCACCTCGCCGGGCAGGCGGCGGTCGATCTTGACTTCGAGCAATTCGCGGCGAAAGCGCCGCCCATCGCAGTCGGGGCAGCGCAGGTACACGTCGCTCAAGAACTGCATCTCGACATGCTCGAAGCCCGAGCCGCCACAGGTCGGGCAGCGCCCATCGCCCGCGTTGAAGCTGAACATGCCAGGGCCGTAGCCGCGCTGTTGTGCCAGCGGTGACGCGGCGAACAGCTTGCGGATTTCATCGAACGCGCCGACGTAGCTGGCCGGGTTGGATCGCGCTGTTTTGCCGATCGGCGACTGGTCGACGAAGACCGCGTCGCCCAGCCAGTCGGCACCCAGCACGCGGTCGTGTGCGCCGGGCGCATCGCTGGCCTTGCCGAAGTGCCGCGCCAGCGTCGGGTACAGCACGTCCTGGATCAAGGTCGATTTTCCCGAGCCCGACACACCGGTCACGGTGACCAGGTGCTGTAGCGGGAACTCGACGCTCACGTCGCGCAGGTTGTGGTCGCGCGCGCCTTCGACGATCAGCTTGGGGGTAGCCGCGGTGACGAGTCGCGTGAAGCCGCTGCCGATGTGTTTGCGCCCGCCGAGGTAGGCGCCGGTCAGCGTGTCGGCGTGGCGGATGGTCTCGGGCGTGCCGTCGAAGACGATCTGTCCGCCGCGCTCGCCGGGGCCGGGGCCCATGTCGATCAGCCGGTCGGCGGCGAGCATCACGGCCGGGTCGTGCTCTACCACCACCAGCGTGTTGCCGGCGTCGCGCAGCCGGTGCATCGCCTCGATGATGCGGTTCATGTCGCGCGGGTGCAGGCCGATGCTGGGCTCATCGAGCACGAACATCGTGTTGACGAGCGAGGTGCCGAGCGCGGTCGTCAGGTTGATCCGCTGAACCTCGCCGCCGCTGAGCGTGCGGCTTTGCCGGTCCAGCGTCAGGTAGCCGAGGCCCACATCGCAGAGGTATTTCAGCCGCGTGCGGATCTCATCGACCAGCAGCTTCAGTGCGTCGTCGAGCATCGTGCTCGGCAACGACAGGTTGTCGAAGTAGCGGCGGAGGCGATCAATGGGCAGCAGCATCAGGTCGTGCACCGTGAGGCCGGGCAGCGTTTCAAGCTGCTCGCGCGACCAGGCTGCGCCCTCGGGCAGTGCGCGCAGCGCGGGCGGCATCACCGCATCGGCATCGGCCTTCGATCCCAGCCGCCAGAGCAGCGATTCGGTCTTCAGCCGGGCGCCGCCGCAAGTGCCACAGGGCGTGTAGCTGCGGTACTTCGACAACAGCACACGGATGTGCATCTTGTAGGCCTTGCTCTCCAGGTACTCGAAGAAGCGCTTGACGCCGTACCACTGCTTGTTCCAGTTGCCCTTCCATTGCGGCGAGCCGTCGATGATGAAGTCGCGTTGCGCTGCGCTGAGCTGCGACCAGGGCGTGTCGCGCGGGATGCCGGCCTCGCCGGCGTACTTCAGCATGTCCTCGTGCGCGTCTTTCCAGGCCGGCGTCTGCAAGGTCTTGATCGCACCCGAGCGCAGCGTCTTGCGGTGATCGGGAATCACCAGGTCGAAATCGACACCGATCACACGGCCGAAACCCCGGCAGGTGTCGCAGGCACCCATGGCCGAGTTGAAGCTGAACAGCGCCGGTTGCGGATCGGTGTAGCGCAGATCGCTGTCGGGGCAGTGCAGGCCGGTCGAAAAACGCCAAAGGGCCGGTTCCGCGTCGTCAGCCAGCACATAGACGTTGAGCCGCCCACCGCCGCGCTTCAACGCCATCTCGATGGCTTCGACGGCGCGCACCTTCTCGGTGCCGTGGATGCGGAATCGATCGGCCACCACGTCCAGCAGCTTTCGCGGGCCGGTCGGCGTCGCCACCTCGCGTTCAGCCTGCACGCGGGTGAAGCCACTGGCGGACAACCACTGTTCGATCTCTTCCGGTGTGGACACCGCTGGCAGCTCGACCGGAAAGGTCAGCACGAGGCGGGGGTCAAGCACCAGCGTGCGCGCCATCAGTTCCGCATAGATCGTCTCCGGCGTGTCGTGCCGCACGCGCTGCGCGGTCTGCCGGTCGAACAGGTCGGCCGCGCGGGCGTACAGCAGCTTCAGGTGGTCGTTCAGCTCGGTCATCGTGCCGACCGTGGAGCGCGAGGTGCGCACCGGGTTGGTCTGGTCGATGGCAATGGCCGGTGGCACCCCATCGACGCGATCGACGGCAGGGCGGTCCATGCGGTCGAGGAACTGGCGCGCGTAGGCGCTGAAGGTCTCGACATAACGCCGCTGGCCTTCGGCGTAGAGCGTGTCGAACACCAGGCTGGACTTCCCTGAGCCGCTGGGCCCGGTGACCACCGTCATCTCGCCGGTGCGGATGTCGAGGTCCAGGTTCTTCAGGTTGTGCTGGCGGGCGCCGCGAATCCGGATCAGACCGGTGGACGGGCGGGGGGCAGCTGAGGACATGCGGTACTTCCTGGCTGCGAACACAGCGAAGCAGGGGATTCTAGAAGTCCGGCGGCCCGGAGAGCGTGTGCGGGATCGACATCGGTGGCGGTGCTTGTTACCTTGTTGTTGCACATCTGGCGGGAACCAAGCCGCAACTGATGGCACAACCGCTGTACCAGGGCGTAAACCCTGGCATCGATCAAACCCGAGACGACCTCCCCATGACCGAGCTGGCTGGTTTTTCCGACGATGGTGCGCGCGCCGGTGCCGTTGCGCGCACTCGGCGCGAGCCGACCCCCGCCGACGAAGCGGACCGCATCAGGCGTCAGGTGGTGGTCAGCGATGGTGTGCATTGGGAGCTGAACCTGGTCACCGGTCGCTGGTCGTGCTCGCCCGATCTTCACTGGCTGCTGGGGCTGTCTGGCGAGGCGTCAGCGGCGTCTGCACCGTTCGACCGCTGTGTTGCCGAGGACCGACCGCGCGTCGACGAGGCTTGTGCACAGGCCATCGACCAGGGCGGTGGCTTCACGCTGGACCTCCGCCTGACCGATGGCGACGGCCACTTCCGTTGGTGGCGTTGCACCGCACGCGTGCTGTCGGGTGCCAGCGGTGTGCCCGAATACCTCTCGGGCCTGTTGCGTGAAGTGCATGCCGACAAGCAGGCGTTGCTGACGCATGAGGCGTTGGCTGCGCGTTGCGAACGCGCCATGGAAGCGACTGCCGAAGTGCACTTCGAGCACACCGTTGGCGCCAACGACTTTTTCATCAGCGACCGCATCTGCACGCTGCTCGGGTATTCGAAAGGCACGCCCGCGCCGGCCCGCGAGGTGTATTTCAGCTGGGTGCATCCGGAAGACCGCACGTTGCTGCAGGCGGACATCGCCGCAGCAGGTGCTGCCCCTGGTGCCTGGGAGTCGGTGTACCGGCTGCGCCACCGCGACGGCGGATTTCGCTGGGTGCGCGCGCGCGGGCGCACCGATGCAAGTGCCCAGGGCGGCTTGCGCGTGACCGGGATGCTCACCGACACACACGAGCAAACGCTGCTGCGTCGCGACATCGAAGAACAGCGCCAGCATCTGGAGGTGATGGTCGAAGAGCGCACCACACGCCTTGAAACCGCGCTGGCTGAAGCGCAACGCCAGCGCGAACAGGCCGAGCGCGCCAACGAATCGAAGTCGGTTTTCCTTGCGCACATGAGCCATGAGATCCGCACGCCGCTCAATGGTGTGCTGGGCCTGAACGAGCTGGCGCTGCAGGAAGCCACCAGTACGCAGCAGAAGCGCTACCTGAAGCTGGCGCTGCAGTCGGGGCGCAACCTGCTGGGCATCATCAACGACGTGCTGGACTTCTCGCGCCTGTCGGCCGGCATGCTGCCGCCCGTCGATGAGCCGTTCGACCTGTGCGACACACTGGCCGAGGCCATGCGGGTGGTCATGCCGACGGTGCGCACGAAGAATCTCGGGCTGATTTACGACCACATCGGTGCGGTCAGCCGCGTGGTCGGCGATCCGCAACGGGTGCAGCAGATCGTTTCCAACCTGCTGTCGAACGCGGTGAAATACACCGAGCAGGGGCACATCGAGATGGTCACCCACGTGCATGAAGTGGCACCGGGGCAGTGCCTGGCGCGCATCGTGGTCCGCGACACCGGTTGTGGCATGCGGCCTGATGTGGCGGCCCGTGTGTTCCAGCCCTTCGTGCAAGGCGATGCCAGCCTGGCGCGCCGCCACGGTGGCACCGGATTGGGGCTGTCGATTGCGCTCGGCCTCGCGCAATCGGTCGGCGGTTCGCTGACGCTTGACAGCACCCCCGGCCTGGGATCGTGCTTCACGCTTGAACTGCCGCTGCGGGTGCAGGTCGGCGACCAGCCCGGCAGCGGTTGGCCACCGCCGGGCCATGCGTGGCTGTTGCACAACCGCATGGTGCCGGCGCAGGCCATCCAACGGCGGCTGCAGCGGCTGGGCTGGGGCTGCGACATCCTGGGCAGTGTGGCCGAATTGATCGAGCATGCACGTGCTGCCGACGAAGCGCCTGATCTGCTGCTGCTCAGCGAATCCGCCATCGATCTCGGCACTGACCTGGCCTTGCTGCGGCGGGTGCTGCCGCACACCAACATCGTGTTGCTGGTCCGACCCGACTGGAATGAGCCACCTGTCGAATCAGCCGCGCGGCTGGCGCAGATGCCGTTGATCTTCATGCCGGTGACGCCGGCCGCACTGCTGGAGTTGCTGTGCATGACGGGTCCGCAGAACGATCACATCGTTTCCGGCTACAACTCGCTGTCGGGCATGCCGATGCCGGTCGATGCGGACGACGCCTCAGATGTGCTGGTGGTCGAGGACAACATGGTGAACCAGGTCATCGTCTGCGAAATGATCGAGGTGCTCGGCCTGCGCACCCGATTGGCAGAAGACGGTGAGGGCGCCGTGCGGGCCTGCCGCGATCGACCGCCGGCGCTGGTGCTGATGGACCTGCAGATGCCCGGCGTCGATGGATTGGAGGCGACCCGTCAGCTGCGCGCGATGCAGCAGCGCGGAACGCTGCCTTCATTTCCCATCGTCGCGCTGACCGCCCATGCCACGCCGCAGGACCGCGACAGCTGTGCTGCCGCCGGCATGGTCGGCTACCTCACCAAGCCGGTGGCGATGGCCGATCTGCGCAACGAACTCTCGCGCTGGCTGCGCAGCCCTTGAGCTGATAGAAGTACCCGCTTAGCAGGCTGGCGCATGCCGCGCTATCAGGTCTTTGCAGGCCGTCCTCGACGGCGCGCACTCACCCCCGCAGATGAGGGGTGCCCACCCGAATTTCGATTACCTATTGTCACCATTGAAGGCATGCGATGCCCATGGAGCGTGAGAAAATCACAACTTCGACAATCTGTTGTTAAGTAAGTTCACCGCGTCAATGTGTAGGTCTTGCCTGACACCGTTCATACACCTGTTGAGGGTCTCCTGCTGTGCTTGGCAACACCATGATCGGCGTGCCCTTTGAGGCGCATCACAGTCTGCGGTCGCTGCTGCAGGACGAGTCGGAAGACGACGACCTGCACCGCTGCGAAGTCGGACGCAGGCTTTACCGGATACGCAGCGCCGACTCGGGTGGGCAGCGCAGTTCAGCCAGCATCCTGATCAACCGGATGTATGCCACCCGGGGTTATGCGAGCCGGCCGCTGCCGGACCATTCGTCGCCCACCCGGATCACCCTGGTGGCCAGCGACCATGAGTCCACCGTGGCGACCATCACCGTTGGTTTCGATTCATCGGACGGCCTGCATGTTGACGCGCTGTTTGCCCAGGAGGTCGATGCGCTCAGGCAGGCCGGTCGCTTGGTGTGCGAATTCACCACCTTGGCCATAGACCGGTTTGTCCGTTCGCGCCGCGTGCTGGCATCGCTGTTCAACGTGGCGTACCTCTACGCTCATCGCGTGATGGGGTTTGACACCCTGCTGATCGAAGTCAATCCGAGGCACGTGCTGTACTACGAGCGCATGCTGGGCTTCAAGGTCATGGCCCCGCAGCGCCACAGCCCGCGGGTCGGCGCCCCGGCGGTTTTACTGGGCATCAACTTGTCCTACATCCGTGAGCAGGGCGAGCGGTTTGCCGGCCTGTCCGGGACAAACACCGAGCGATCCTTGTATCCCGACTGGTTTTCACCGATGGAAGAGGAAGCCATCTTCCATCGGTTGGCGCGCTCGAAAGACGCACCAGCGCACACCGCACGCCAACGGTTCGAACCGATGCACCTGTTGCAGGCGTGAATGTCTTGGGTGCTGGCTTCGTGGTGAATCTAGGACGCAGCTGACAAATATCTGCGGCGTACGCGCCCGAATCGGCGGTCGCCGGCGGTCAGTCGTTGACCTCATCGTTCAGGTCCCCGGCCACAGCGAGCACCCGTGCGTCGTGGATTGCGGAACCTATCTGCGGCCCCCGCAAGCCCTGTGCGGCAGCGCGGGCGGCGACAGCGCCTGTGTCGACAGCCGCAGCGTGCACCCCTGCCAGACGCCATCGCGCGAACGATGCGGCTTGCCACCGATTGGGGCTGGAGCCTTCGGTGCGTGCGATGCACTCGCACGCCTGCAGTAGCAGCTCAAAGCGCTCGGGCCGACGCCAGGCATCGCAGCGGTCGAGCAGTTGCACCCGTTGTTCAGCGTCCATCACCGCATCGAGGCAGAGTGTGTCGCACTCGCGAACCACCAACTCCGCCACCTCGCGGCAGTCGGTCGGAATACGCCAGCGCTCGCACAGCGTTGACAAGGCAGCCGGGGAGGCCGTGGTGTCGGCAGCCGGCTCGAACCCGCTCAGCCGTTGGGTCACGACCGCGAAGCGCGCCGGCAGCGGCAGTTCCCACCGGGCGGCCCGATCGATCGCCTGACGCCACCGGACGGTTTCTGGTTCGTCTGACGACCAGTCTGCAGCGATTTCCGGTATCAGCCGCACCAGCGCGCCGCAGTGGTGCAACAAATCGAACATCCGCGAGGGCTGCGCCTCCATCAGGCCGCGCGACAGTTCCTGCCACACCCGTTCGGCAACCAGCGCATCGACCTCGCCGGCATTCACCATCTGTTGCATCAGCGCTTGCGTTTCGGGCGCGACCTGGAAATCGACGAACCGCGCCGCAAACCGCGCCACCCGCAGGATGCGCACTGGGTCTTCGGTGAAGGCCGGCGACACATGGCGCAGCAGCCTGGCCTGCAGATCGCGCTGACCGCCATACGGGTCGATGACCGTACCGGCCTCGTCCTGCGCCATCGCGTTGATCGTCAGGTCGCGGCGCTGCAGGTCTTCTTCCAGCGTCACCCCCGGATCGGCGTGGAAGACGAAACCGTGGTAGCCCGGTGCGGTCTTGCGCTCGGTGCGGGCGAGGGCGTATTCCTGATGGGTGACCGGGTGCAGAAACACCGGGAAGTCACGACCCACCGGCAGGTAGCCAGCGGCGCGCATCGCCTCGGGCGTCGTGCCGGTGACGACCCAGTCGACGTCGCTGTCCGGCCGCCCGAGCAGCGCATCCCGCACCGCGCCGCCGACTTTCCAGGCCTTCATCGGTGACGGTGGGAGGGTGCCAGTCAGCGGCCGTGCGTGCCGGCTCGCAGCGAGTCCAGCCGCGCCACACCGGCGCGGTGTTGCAGCAGCGGGGCCATCACGCCTTCCATCGCGGCGGGCTGGATGCCGAAGGCTTCCAGGCCGGGCCAATCGCCACTGAGCACATTCGGTACGCGCATCGAATCGAGGTTGTCGGCGGACATCAGCGGAGCCCCCGGCAACCAGCCCATCACCATCGCCTGCAGCCGGGCCATACCGTCAGGCAGCGGGATGACCGGCCGCTCGCAGCCCGCGCAGCGGCCGGCAAAACGAACCAGCTGCTCCAGCGTGTAAACCGCCGGCCCGCCGCATTCGACGGTCTGACCGATCGACGACGGCTCATCCAACGCCGCCACGATGGCGGCCGCCACGTCTTCGACCCACACCGGCTGGAAGCAAGCCGCAGCGCCGGCCAATGGCATCACCGGTGCCACCGCCTGCAGGCGGGCGAACAGGTTGATGAACTGGTCGTGCTCACCGAAGATGACCGAAGGCCGCAGCAGCGTCAAATCCAGCCCTGCCGCCCGCAACACCGCTTCGCCCGCGGCTTTGGATCGCAGGTAGTGCGACGGTGCGTCGGCGCCGGCACCCAGTGCACTGACATGCACCACGCGCCTCACACCGCTGACCTGACAGGCCGCGACCAGTTGCCGCGGCAGATCCACATGGGCCCGCTGGAACTCGGCCGGGCTGCCATGGAGGATCGCGACCAGGTTGATCACCGCATCGCAGCCGGCCAGCAGATGAACCAACTCGACCTCGCTGTGCACGTCGGCACCCACCAGCTCGACGGTCGGCAACGTGCGCAGGTGGAGAGCTCGGTGCGGACGACGGCTCGGCACGACGATGCGGCCGTCGGCGCCACCCGATCGCTCGACCAGTTTTTCGCAGACGCTGCGCCCGACGAAGCCGCTGCCACCCAGGACCAGAATGTTCGACACGCGCTGCTTCACCTCGGGTTGGGATGCGTTCATCGGCAGTTGAGAACGTCTTGATTTTGCGCGGTCACGGCAGATCCCGATCGGCACTGGCCAGCGCCGGATCGCGCGGGCCGATCGAGGTGCCCAGGCGTGCCGACAGCGACACTGTGTCGTTGCCCAGCAGGGCCGCGTAGTAGGCGGCGTTCGACAGGACTTTCTTGACGTAGTCGCGCGTTTCGCTGAAGGGGATGTTCTCGGCCCAGGTGGCCGGGTCCAGCGCCGGGCCTTCGCGCCAGCGGCGTGAGCGGCTGGGGCCGGCGTTGTAGGCGGCGGCGGCCAGCGGCTGCGAGCCTGCAAAGTCGTCGAGCACCAGTTTCAGGTAGCCGGTGCCCAAGGTCAGGTTGACGTCGCGGTCGGCGATGCGCTCGTGGCTGTAGTCGAGGCCGATCTTGCGTGCCGTCCAGCGCGCGGTGGCCGGCATCACCTGCATCAGGCCCGACGCGCCGACGCCGGAGCGCGCGTCGGTGACGAAGCGCGATTCCTGTCGGATCAGCCCGTAAACATAGGCCGCGTCGAGCCCGATCGTTCGGGTGCGCGCCAGCACCTGATCCCGAAACGGGGTGGGGTAGCGCTGCTGCATGTCGACCACACCGCGGGTGCGCTCGCTGGTGTTGATGCAGCGGTCCCAGATTTCGCGGTCGCAGGCCACCTGCGCAGCAGCCAGCAGTTCGCGGTCGCCCAGCGTCCGCAGGCTGAAATTCCATTCGCGCACGCCTTCGCTGCGCAGCCCGATGGCGATCAGCTGCAAGGCCCGATTCAGCCCCGCATCGCGTGCGGCGGCGTCGCGTTCGGCTGCCGTCAGCGCCGGCGGCCGCGGCGGCAGCGACACCGTCAGCCCCAGCTTCTCGCTCGCCAGCGTGCCGTAGAAATGCCACTGACCGGCGATGCCAGCGAGCATCTCCCGCGCTTGAGCGCGCAGCACCTCGCCGTCTTGCGAGTCCGCCGCCAGCGCCTGCAGGCCGCGGGCCTTCCAGTAGATCCAGGCCGGGTCGCGCTGCTCGGCCGGGCTCATCGCGTTGACGCCCTGGATCACCTGCTGCCAGCGACCTGCGCCCTGGTTGGCGCGCAAGGCGGCCCGCACCTTCCAGGCGTAGGTGTCATCGGGCCAGGGGTTGTTGCCTTCGTCGTTGCTGGCCAGGCGCTCGGCGCGCTGGAACTGATCGGGCGCGTCGCTCGACAAGCGCTGTGCCGACTGCTTGGCGGTGGCGGCCCAGGCCCAGGCGGCCAGGTCGGCGGGCAAGGCGCGCTCCCAGCGCTTGGTGAGCGCGTCTGCGGCTGCATCGGGATCGGTGGCGGCCAGCTTGACCAGCGCCAGCGTCGTCAGCTCGGCGTTGCTGCGCCCGGTGGCCCGTGCCTTGCGCGTCAGGAAACGCGCCGGCGCGTCGATCAGTGCCTGCACCGCCTTGTCGGCTTGCGGGTCGGTCGTGCCCATCGCGAGGGCTACCGCCTGCACCACCGCGCGCGGACGGTTGATGTCCATCGCCAGCCGTGCCTTGCGCCAGGCATCGGCCGGTTTGAACACGCCAGCAGACAGCAGCGTGCGCGCCAGCAGCGCGCAGCCGTCGTCGGCATCGCGCTGCGCGGCCCAGGCGCTGCGGGCAGCGTCGCGCACGTCTTTGCCCGCCAGGTGGTCGGCGACCAGCGCATAGCAGCTGACTTCGCGGTCGTCGTTCAGCTTGAAGCGCGGAAAGTCGATGACGAAGTTCGCCCAGTCGCGGCGGCGCCCCAGTTCCAGCAACCAGTCGTTGCGCAGCCGGTCTTCAACATACGTGTTGCTCCAGCGGCTGTAGAACAGATCGAGGTCGGCCTGCTGCAGTTCGGACAGGTGCAGATTGGCATCCCAATAGGCGACCCACATCGCCAGTGGATGTTGTGCGGTGGCGGTGGCATCGCGCAGTGCGGCCAGCCGCGCGCGGTCGCGCTTGCGGAACGCATCTCGGGCGTCGAGCAGCGGATCAGCAGCGAGACTTGACGCCGACGACAGGCCAGGGGCCGGTGCCTCGCTGGCGGAGGCCATCGTGTTGGTCAACGTGCCTGTCCCCAGCACCAGTGCCGTCAGCCAGGCACACAGGTGCTGGCGATGACGCTCATCGCCGCGTGCGGTACAACCCGATGACGCCGCTGGTGACCCCTTCAACCCGATCCGTCCATTCATGTCCGACACCTCTGTCACTGCGATCAATGCGGCCCGCGCGGCGCAGCGGGCCCGCCTGCTGGCGGCACGCTCGGCCTTTGTGGCCGATGCGACCACGCAATCGCAATTTGCAACCCATCTTATGTCGGTGCTGCGGCAGCTCGCCCCGGAAAGACTCGGGATTTACAGCGCAGTTCGATCTGAATTCGACGCCGCGGCGGTTTGCATCGCCGAACCCGATCTGGAGGACGTCCCTCTGGCGCTGCCGTTTTCGTCGGTGGCGCCCCGCCGGATGGAGTTTCGGCACTGGGACCGCGGGCCGCTGACCATCCGCGACGATTGCCAGATCCTGGCGCCCGACGGGCCGGTGGTCGTGCCCGATGTGGTGCTGGCGCCGTGTGTGGGCTACACCGCCTCTGGCTGGCGACTGGGCTATGGCGGTGGTTATTTCGACCGCTGGATGGCCCTGCACCCGCAGGCCACCCTGGTCGGCGTCGCCTGGTCGCTCTGCGAGATCGACGACGCCCTCTGGCAGCCGCAGCCGCACGACCGCATGCTCGCTTGCGTGGTGACCGAATGCGGTGTGGTGTGAGCGCCCTGGCACGCTGAAGCACGCGCCGGTATTTCCTCGGCGTCACCACGCCGCGGCGCGGGTTGAACCGACCCAGGCCTGCGTCTTGCACAATCTGCCCATGAGCACACCCGACGCTGCGGCAGCCGATCATGCCGCCCCCGACGAACGCGCCGCCCAGCGCCTCAAACTGATCGCAGCTCGCCAGGCCTTGCCCGACCGCCTGGAGCGTGCGGTGCAGCTGCAAAGCGTGCTGCGCGTCTGGCTGGTGCGGCGCGAGGAAAAGACCATTGGCGGCTACTGGCCGATCAAGGGCGAGTTCGATCCGCTGCCCGCGCTGTACCGCTGGACCGAAGGCGCCGAGGAGCGGCGCATCGGCTTGCCGGTGGTCGACAAGACCGCCGGAGAGCTGCAATTCCATGTCTGGTTCCCCGGTTGCCCGATGGAACGCGACGCCTACGACATCCCGAAGCCCAAGGGCACCGAGACCTTCGCCCCACAAATGGTGCTGATGCCTTGCGTCGGTTACGGCCCGGGGGGCGTGCGTTTGGGTTACGGTGGCGGCTTCTACGACCGCACTGTGGCTGCGTTGACGCCGCGCCCGTACACCGTCGGCCTGTGCTACTCCAACGGCTTCCTGCCGTTTCTGCGCGCCCGCCCCGATGACCTGCCGCTGGACGCGCTGCTGACCGACGACGGCGTCGTCTGGGAACGCTGACGGCACCCCGGAGCCCCACATGGCTGCTGGCTGGCTCACCGCGCTGAAGGTCATCCCCTGGGCCGATGTCATCGAGGCCGCACCAGGGCTGGCGAGAAGCGCCAAGGGCTTCTTCAAACGCACCCAGGACGCTGTGTCGCCTGCTGCCGAAGGCACGACCGTGCCGCCGGCTTGCAGCGGTGATGGGGATTCGTTGGCGCAGGCCACGCAGCGCATCACTGCGCTGGAATCCCGGCTCGCGCAGACCGCCGAGCGTCAGCAGGCCGCGGCCGCGTTGATCAATTCGCTGGCATCGCAGAACGCCCGCCTGGTCGAAGCTGTCGACGCGCTGGACAAGCGCTGCCAGGGCCTGAAGGTCGCGCTGTGCCTGGTCGCGGTGGTGGCAGTCGGCGCGTTGATCTGGGTCGCGGGCATCGCGCGGTGAGGCCGGGCACGGTGCCGCCGGACCGCGTCCATGCCGTCGTGATCGAGCCGGAGGGCTTGCGCTTCGAGGCGTGCAGCGGCATCTCCCTGGTTGAATCGGCGCGAGACGCTGGCGTCGTGTTGCCCACGTCCTGCCGCAACGGCACCTGCCGCGCCTGCCTGTGCCGTGTGCGCAGCGGCCGCGTGCGTCACCTGATCGATTGGCCCGGCCTGAGCGCCGAGGAAAAGCGCGAGGGCTGCATCCTGCCGTGCGTGGCGACGCCGGAGTCGGCGTTGACGATCGAGGCACCGAAGGCGTTTCGCTCGTCGGTCCAACCACCGCTGGCGACCTGAGCGGCGACGTCCGGGCGATTCATTCGACCTTGAGCTTCGCCAGCGCCGGGTCGGCCGGTGGCGGCTGCAACTTCAACGCGCGCAACGCACGCACCACCAGCGTCGCGATCATCAGGTTGCGGTGCGTCTTCGAGTCGGCCGGCACCACGGTCCACGGCGCCCAGGTCGTGCCGGTGGCCGAGATCGCCGCGGCATAGGCGGTCTGGTAGGCATCCCACTGCTTGCGCACCGTCAGATCGCCGAGGCTGAATTTCCAGTTCTTCGCCGGGTCGTCGATGCGCTCCTGCAGGCGCGCCCGCTGTTCGTCCTTCGAGATGTGCAGCATGAACTTCAGCACCACCGTGCCGTTCTCCGTCAGCAGCCGCTCGAAGTCGTTGATCTGCGCATAGCGCTGTGCCGTCTGCTCTGCGGTGATCCAGCCGTTGACCACCGGCACCAGCACGTCTTCGTAGTGGCTGCGGTTGAAGACAACGATCTCGCCGGCCCGCGGCACCTGCTGGTGGATGCGCCACAGGTAGTCGTGCGCCAGCTCTTCTTCGTTCGGCGCTTTCCAGCCGACCGCATGCACGCCCAAAGGCGTGGTGCTGCTGAACACGCCGCGCACCGTGCCGTCCTTGCCGCTGGTGTCCAGGCCCTGCAAGACCACCAGCAGGCGCTGCTTGCGGTTCGCGTAGAGCAGGTTCTGCAACTCGTCGACTTCGAGCGCCAGTGCGGTCGACGCCTCCTTGTCCTGGGACTTGTCACCGCTGGAGAAGGGCTTGGCCGTCGGGTCGACCCGCTGCAGGTCGAATGCCTTGCCCTTGCCTGTGCCGCTGTGGCGGTACGGGCCGAGATCGAGGTTGCGTTTGTCGGGTGTCGCAGGCATGGCAGGGCGGCGCACAGGCCGATGGACGCGGCAGGGTTCGATCCAGTGTAGTGCCCGGTGGGGCGGCGCTTTGCCGTCACAATCGCCGCCGATGAACCGGTTGCCCCACACCGAAGGCCGGTCGGCCTGGCCGACTGCTTGCGTTTTGACCTTGCGCAGATTGTCGTGCGGGGCGTGCGCATGAGCTTTCTCGCGGTCGATGTCGGCAACACGCGCCTGAAATGGGCGCTCTACAGCGCGGCCCGGCCCGGCGCTGAACTGCTGACGCACGGCGCCGTGTTCCTGGAGACGGTGGACCAGCTGGCCGACACTGATTGGAAGCAGCTGCCGCGCCCGTCGTGCATGCTGGGCTGCGTGGTGGCCGGCGAGGGCGTCAAGCGGCGCGTGTCGGAGCAGATCGAAGACCTGTGGAACCTGGAGCCGCGCTGGGTGGTGTCTGCCGCGCAGGCGGCCGGGGTGCGCAACGGCTACGACCACCCGAACCGCCTCGGCGTCGATCGCTGGGTCGCGCTGATCGCGGCGCGCCAGAGGGTGCTGGCCTCGGGCACGCCGCGCGCGGCGCTGGTGGTGATGGTGGGCACCGCGGTGACCGTCGATGCGCTCGACGCCGACGGCCTGTTCATCGGCGGGCTGATCCTGCCGGGGTTCGGTCTGATGCTGCGCGCGCTGGAGATGGGCACCGCCGGGTTGAAGGCGCCGACCGGCGAGGTGGTCGACTTCCCCACCCACACCAGCGACGCGCTGATGAGCGGCGGCGCGCATGCTATCGCCGGGGCGATCGAGCGCATGCACCGCCGGTTGCTGGCCCGCGCAGGCCAAGCGCCGCTGCTGCTGATGACCGGTGGCGCGGCGGTGAAGTTGGCGCCGATCACCGACCTGCCGTTCGAGACGGTCGACACGCTGCTCTTCGAAGGCCTGATGACATTGCAATCGCAGCGCGACAGCGGTTGACGCTTTCGGTTGATCATTCCGGCTGACGCTCGACAAACGGCGCAGACTTGCAGATCAGATTTCGCGAGGACCGACCCATGAAACCACTCCAGGACGCCTACATCGTCGCCGCCACCCGCACACCGGTCGGCCGGTCGGGGCGTGGCATGTTCCGTCACATGCGTCCCGACGACCTGTTGGTCGCCGCCATCCATGGGGCCTTGAAGCAGGTGCCGACGCTGGACGCGAAGGCCATCGAGGACGCGGTCATCGGCTGCGCGATGCCGGAAGGAGAGCAGGGCTTGAACGTGGCGCGTCTCGGCGTGCTGCTGGCCGGGTTGCCGAACAGTGTGGGTGGCGTGACCATCAACCGCTTCTGCGCATCGGGGTTGACCGCGATCCAGATGGCCGCCGACCGCATCCGCGTCGGTGAGGCCGAGGTGATGATCGCCGGCGGCGTGGAAAGCATGAGCATGGTGTCGATGAGCGGCAACCGGCCGTCGTTCAATCCGGCCGTTTTCTCGCGCGACGAGAACCTTGGTATTGCCTACGGCATGGGCATGACCGCTGAGAAGGTCGCTCAGCAATGGAAGGTGACGCGCGAAGCGCAGGACGAGTTCGCGCTGCAGTCGCACCTGAAGGCGCTGAAGGCGATCGCCGCCGGCGAGTTCAGCCACGAGATCACGCCGGTCGAGGTGACCGAGCGCTCGCCGAACCTGCCCACCGGCGAGGTGACGCTGAAGACCCGCACCGTTGCGACCGACGAAGGACCGCGCGCCGACACCACGGTCGAGGCGCTCGCCAAGCTGCGCCCGGTGTTCGCGGCGAAGGGGTCAGTGACTGCCGGCAACAGCTCGCAGACCAGCGACGGCGCGGCCTGCCTGATCCTGGCCAGCGAGAAGGCCGTCAAGGCCCACGGCCTGACGCCGCTGGCGCGTTTCGTCAGCTTTGCCAACCGCGGCGTGCCGCCGGAGATCATGGGCATCGGCCCGATCGAGGCGATCCCCGCCGCGCTGCGCTGCGCTGGTTTGCAAGCCGCCGACATGGGGTGGATTGAGCTCAACGAAGCCTTCGCCGCGCAGGCGCTGGCGGTGCTCGGCACGCTGCACCTCGACCCCACCCGTGTCAACCCGTTGGGCGGCGCGATTGCGCTCGGCCACCCGCTGGGCGCCACTGGTGCGATCCGCGCGGCCACCGTGGTGCATGCGCTGCGCCGCCACAACCTGAAGTACGGCATGGTGACGATGTGCGTCGGCACCGGGCAGGGTGCGGCGGGTATCTTCGAGAGGGTCTGAGCAGAACATGAGCATCAAGACCGCCACCTTGAACGGCGTCGCCACGATCGAAATCGCGCGACCGCAGAAAAAGAACGCGCTGACCGCCGAGATGTATTCAGAGATGGCCGCTGCGCTGCGTGCCGCCGACGGCGACGCTGCGGTGCGCGCGGTACTGATCGTCGGCCAGCCGGGCGTGTTCACCTCGGGCAACGACATCGACGATTTCATGAACCGGCCGCCCGCGACGACCGATGCGCCGGTGTTCGATTTCATGCGCGCGCTGGTCGCCTGCAGCAAGCCGGTGGTCGCTGCGGTGACTGGTGCGGCGATCGGCATCGGCACGACGATGCTGCTGCATTGCGATCTGGTATATGTCTCTGACGAGGCGCGGCTCGCGATGCCGTTCGCCAGCCTGGGCCTGGTGCCCGAGTTCGCCTCCAGCCTGCTGGTGCCGGCCATGGTCGGCCATGCGAAGGCGGCGGAAAAGCTGCTGCTCGGCGATCCGTTCACCGCCGAAGAAGCGGTCGAGATGCGCATCGCCAATGCGGTGTTGCCTGCGGGTGAGGTCGTGCGACACGCTCGTCGCATGGCCGAGCGCTTCAACAGCCTGCCGCCAGGGGCGGTGCGCGAGAGCAAGCGCCTGATGCGCCGTGCGACCGTGGCCGCAGTGCTCGAGGCAATCGAGGCTGAAGCCGAGGTGTTTCGCCAGCGGTTGTCGAGCCCCGAGGCGACTGAGGCTTTCAGCGCTTTCTTCCAGAAGCGCAAGCCGGATTTCGCTCAATTCAGTTGAGCCAGGCGTGAAAAGACGCCCTGGTCCGGCGCAGACCAGGGCGTGACGTGACACGCGGTGACAGGTCAGAACTGAATCTGCATCGCCCCGATGAATGCGTCTTGGTTGAAGCCGACATTGTTCTTAGTCTTGCGGAACGTGGCACTGAGCTGGGCGTTGTAGCCGTCGATAACGTAGAGCAGACCGGCGTCGTATTGCTTGGTGTCGACGTTGTTGTCAGCGTTGAACTGCTGGAAACGCACGAATGGCTGGAACCGGCCCCAGCCCACTTGCTGCTCGAAGATGTAGCCCGCAGCGGCCGAGTAGGCCTCGCCCGCTTCGCCCTTCAGAACGCCATCGGTGTCGTAGTCGTAGAAAGCCGCTTCGAACGAGACGGCTCCCGAGCCCTTGATCTTCTTTTCGAACAGGAAGTCGAGGTTGTAAGAGCTGTAATCACCCTTGCCCAACGCGGTCAGCACACCGTTTTTCTGGTACCGCCCGGCAATTGCGATGGCCAGGATGTCTTTCGAGCCCAGGTAGTTGCCGGTACCGTAGTAGCCCGGCTCAGCATCCCAGAAGTCGTATTGCAGGCGGCCTGCATACATCAGCGAGTCTTTTGCAGTGACAGGAGTCGGAAGGGCTGCGGCTGCAGACGTGCTCAGTCCACCGGTCAGACCCAGCGTGTGGCCCTCGAATGCGCCGATGGAATAGCCCAGTTTGCCGTCGGCGACTTGGCCCCACACCACCACGCCGTCGTCGCGGCCGGCGATGATGCCGCCGTTGGCGCCGTAGCGCGACGCCACCAACTGCCAGTAGCCGCCACCCAGCGAGTAGTACGCACCGGCCATGTTGGCGCGGTCGCTCGGCGACAGCACCCGACCCGCCCAGACGTTGAGTTCAGGCGAAATGGTGAACTTGACCACTGCGTCCAGGATGCTGATCTTGTCGCCGGTTTTCTCGGTGTTCAAGAAGCCGCTGATGTACTTGTTCAACGAGCCGCCGAGGAAAATACGGGCGCTGTCCAGGTTGAAATCCGACGAATAGTTCTTGCCGTTCGGGGCGGCATCTTCCACTTTGCTGCCACTGAAGCGCAAGCCGAAGCCCACGCTGATCGACTTGTCCTCGCCAAAACTGACGGTGGCGCCGGCATGGGCATTCAATGAACACGCCGCCACGGCCGCAGCCAGCGCCAGCTTTTTCGCGCTTTGCTCTCTACGCATCTCGTACCCCTTTGATGTGAGTTGATCGAACTGGTCAATGCAGAAAACCTCGCGGTTACCTGACCAATCGAGAGTGGGGGACGAGACGGAGAGGCGATATACGTCGAATGGCTTACATGTTGTGAGGACGACGAAGCCGCAATGGTGCGGTGACGCACGGCTTTGACGCACGGAGCGTCGGATGCACCAGATCAGTCCTTCGGCACCGGGCGCGGCTTGCCGAGCTTGTCGATCGCCACATAGGTCAGGCTGGCGTCGGTGACCTTGACGGTGTGCGGCAGCGCCGGGTTGCGCTCGGCGTAGACCTCGACATGCACCGTGATCGAGGTGGTGCCGATGCGCTCGACGCGGGCATAGAAGCTCAGCAGGTCGCCGACGCTGACGGGCTGCTTGAAGATGAAGCGGTTCACCGCCACCGTGGTCACGCGTCCGCGCGAGACGCGCGCTGGCAGCACCGAGCCGGCAATGTCCACCTGCGCCATGATCCAGCCGCCGAACACGCCGCCGCTCATGTTGGTGTCAGCGGGCATCGGGATCACCCGCATCACCAGGCTCGAATCCGGCGGCAGCTCAGGTGGGGCGCCGAACTGCGATGGGGCATCGCTGGTGTGGCTGTGGCTGTGGCTGTCGGTGTGGGTGTCGGCCGCCGGCGGATTCGTGTTCTGGGGCATATTGCGTGACCTGTGTCGGTGTGTCTGCGGTCAATTCTTCCATGCGGTTCTTTCTCTCGTCTGACTCATGCGCCCTGCCACGCTGACCCCGCCCGCGCCCGCCGATGCCGCCAGCGGCGCTTCGCGCTCCGACTGGTCCACGCTGAAGAAGTTGCTGCCCTATGTGTGGCAGTGGCGCTACCGGGTGGCGGTGGCGCTGGCCTGCCTGATCGCGGCCAAGGTCGCCAACGTCGGCGTGCCGCTCGTGCTCAAGAGCCTGGTCGATGCATTGGCGTTGAAGCCCGGCGACCCGCAGGCGGTGCTGGTGGTGCCGGTGGCGCTGCTGGTCGGCTACGGCGCGCTGCGGCTGTCGATCACGCTGTTCACCGAGTTGCGTGAATTCCTGTTCTACCCGGTGGCTGCGCGCATCGCCCGCAGCATCGGGCTGGAGACCTTCGATCACCTGCTCAGCTTGAGCCTGCGCTTTCACCTCGAACGGCAGACCGGCGGCGTGTCGCGCGACATCGACCGTGGCTCGCGCTCGATCCAGTCGCTGTTGAACTACCTGATCTACAACATCGTGCCGACGCTGGTCGAGATCACGCTGGTCATCAGCCTGCTGTCGGCCAAGTTCGACGGCTGGTTTGCCGTGATCACCTTCAGCGCGCTGCTGCTGTACATCGCCTTCACCGTCACGGTCACCGAATGGCGCACTGCGTTCCGGCGCGCGATGAACGAACAGGACTCGAAGGCCAGCACCAAGGCGGTCGATGCGCTGATCAACTACGAGACGGTCAAGTACTTCAGCAACGAGAAGTTCGAGCAGGCGCGCTACGACGAGAACCTGCAGCGGCTGGAGCGCGCGTCGATCAAGTCCCAGACCTCGCTGTCGGTGCTCAACCTGGGCCAGAGCCTGATCATCGCGGTCGCGGTGACGCTGCTGGTGAGGCGCGCGACCGAGGGCGTGGTCACCGGCACGATGACGCTGGGCGATCTGGTGCTGGTCAATGCGCTGATGATCCAGCTCTACATCCCGCTGAACTTCCTCGGTGTCATCTACCGCGAGATCAAGCAGTCGATCATCGACATGGAGAAGATGTTCTCGCTGCTTGGCCAGCACCGCGAGGTGGCCGATGCGCCGGGGGCGCAGCCCCTGGCCATCGATGCCACAGGCGCCGAGGTGCGTTTCCGCAATGTGCGTTTCGGCTACGACCCCGATCGCACCATCCTGCACGACATCAGCTTCGACATCCCGGCCGGCAAGACGGTCGCGGTGGTCGGCCCGTCGGGCTCGGGCAAGAGCACGCTGGCGCGGCTGATGTTCCGCTTCTACGACGTGTCGGCCGGCCGCATCGAGATCGCCGGCCAGGACATCCGTGCGGTGACGCAGCACAGCCTGCGCCAGGCGATCGGCATCGTGCCGCAAGACACGGTGCTGTTCAACGACACCATCGAATACAACATTGCCTACGGCCGCACCACGGCAGCACGCAGTGAGGTCGAGGCGGCGGCGCAGGCGGCACACATTCACGCCTTCATCACCTCGACGCCGAAGGGCTACGACACGATGGTCGGCGAGCGCGGGTTGAAGCTCTCAGGCGGTGAGAAGCAGCGGGTGGCGATCGCCCGCACGCTGCTGAAGGCGCCGCCGATCTTGATCTTCGACGAGGCGACCTCGGCGCTCGATTCGGCCAACGAGCGCGCGATCCAGGCTGAGTTGCAGGGCGTGGCGCAGAACAAGACCACGCTGGTCATCGCGCACCGGCTGTCAACCGTGGTCGATGCGCACCAGATCCTGGTGATGGAGCACGGCCGCATCCTGGAGCGCGGCTCGCACACCGAGTTGCTGGCCCTGAACGCGCGCTATGCGCAGATGTGGCAGTTGCAGCAAAGCCGCGCTGACAGCCCGGACGCGCCCACCGACCCGGCGGACGCGCGAGTCCTCCTTTCACTGGAACGACCATGAAAAAGTCCCTCATTGCATTGTTTTCCGTCTGCGCGTTTGGCATTGCCCAGGCCGACACCCTGTCGAAAATCAAGGAAGGCGGCGCCGTCACGATGGGCGTGCGCGAATCGTCGGGTGCGCTCAGCTACACGCTGGGCGACGGCAAGTACGTCGGCTACCACGTCGAGATCTGCGAGCGCGTGATCAAGGCGGTGCAGAAGCAGCTGGGCCTGACGGCGCTGGTCACCCGTTACCAGCCGGTCACGTCGCAGAACCGTATTCCGCTGGTGCAGAACGGCACCGTCGACATCGAGTGCGGCTCCACCACCAACAACACCGCGCGGCAGCGCGACGTCAGCTTCGCCGTCACCACCTACGTGGAGGAAGTGCGCATCGCTACCAAGGCCAATTCCGGCATCGCCGGGATCGCGCAGCTCAACGGCAAAAAGGTGGCCACCACCACCGGCACGACCTCGGTGCAGACCTTGCGCAAGAACGAGCGCACCAGCGGCATGAATTTCGACGAGGTCTACGGCAAGGACCACGCCGACAGCTTCCTGCTGATGGAGAGCGGCCGTGCCGATGCCTTCGTGATGGACGGGCAGATCCTGGCCGGGCTGATCTCGAAGGCCAAGAACCCGGCCGAGTTCAGGATCGTCGGCGAGGTGCTGTCGGTCGAGCCGATCGCCATCATGTTCCGCAAGGACGATCCTGAGTTCAAGAAAGTGGTCGACGCGACGATCATCGGCCTGATGAAGTCCGGTGAGCTGGCGAAGATCTACGACAAGTGGTTCCTGCAGCCGATCCCGCCGGCCAACACCAAGGTCGGGCTGCCCGTGTCCGAAGCCACCAAGGCCGCCTGGGCCGCGCCGAACGACAAGCCGATGGAAGACTACGCCAAGAAGTGACCTGAGCCCTCCGATTCAAACCACCAGACCCCCACCGGGAGCACGCCTTGGGCAGTCATTGGGATTGGCAGATCTTTCTGCAGGACACCGGCGGTGGTGAAACCTATCTGCAGTGGTTGATGTCGGCCTGGGGCAAGACGGTGTCGGTGGCCTTGCTGGCGCTGATCGTCGCGCTGTCGGTCGGCTCGCTGATGGGCATCCTGCGCACCGCACCGAGCAAGGCGCTGGTGTTCGTCGGCAATGCATGGACAGAGCTGTTCCGCAACATCCCGTTGCTGGTGCAGGTCTTCCTCTGGTACTACGTCATCCCCGAACTGATCCCGCCGCTGAAGCGGGTGCCGAGCTTCGTGCTGGTCGTGTTTGCGCTCGGATTCTTCACCTCGGCGCGCGTGGCCGAACAGGTCAAGGCTGGCATCCAGGCGCTGCCGAAGGGACAGCGATACGCCGGGCTGGCGATGGGGCTGACGCTGCCGCAGACCTACCGCTACGTGCTGCTGCCGATGGCGTTTCGCATCGTCATCCCGCCGCTGACCAGCGAGTCGATGAACATCATCAAGAACTCGTCGGTGGCGTTTGCGATCAGCATTTCCGAGCTGACGATGTTCGCGCTGCAAGCCGGCGAAGAAACCTCGCGCAACATCGAGATCTACCTGGCGGTGACCGCCCTGTATTTCGTGTCGGCGTTCGCCATCAACCGCATCGCGCTGTTCATCGAGAACCGCGTTCAGGTGCCCGGGATGATCGGCGGCGGGCGATGAACCGCTCACCCTCCCGCGGGGCGTTCGGATGAACCTCGACTTCAGTTTTCTCAGCGGGGCGGTCATCTCCAGCTTCATCCTCAAGGGGCTGTTCTTCTCGGTCCAGCTGACGCTGATCGCGATGATCGGGGGCATCGCACTCGGCACGGTGCTGGCGCTGATGCGGCTGTCGGGCAAGCCCTGGCTGGTGCTGCCGGCGTCGGCCTATGTCACCGTGCTGCGCTCCGTTCCGCTGGTGATGGTGATCCTGTGGTTCTTCCTGCTGATCCCGCTGCTGATCGGCCGGCCGATGGGCGCCGAGCTCAGCGCCATCATCACCTTCACCGTGTTCGAGGCGGCCTACTACTCGGAGATCATGCGCGCCGGCATCCAGTCGGTGCCCCGGGGGCAGGTGTATGCCGGCTACGCGGTGGGCATGAGCTATGCGCAGGCGATGCAGCTGGTGGTGCTGCCGCAGGCCTTTCGCAACATGCTGCCGGTGCTGATGACGCAGACCATCATCCTGTTCCAGGACACCTCGCTGGTCTACGCGATTGGCGCCTACGACCTGCTCAAGGGCTTCGAGATCGCGGGCAAGAACTTCAACCGCCCCGTTGAAACCTACCTGGTGGCTGCGGTCGCCTACTTCGTGATCTGCTTCAGCCTGTCGATGACCGTGCGCCAGCTGCAGCAGAAGATCGCCATCATCCGATAGGACCTTCGCCGTGATCGACATCAAGAACGTCAGCAAGTGGTACGGCAGCTTCCAGGTGCTGACCGACTGCAGCACCTCGATCCAGAAGGGCGAGGTCGTCGTCGTCTGCGGCCCGTCGGGCTCGGGCAAGAGCACGCTGATCAAGACGGTGAACGCGCTGGAGCCGTTTCAGAAAGGCGACATCGTCGTCGATGGCATCAGCATCGCCGACCCGAAGACCAACCTGCCGAAGCTGCGCGCGCGTGTCGGCATGGTGTTCCAGCATTTCGAGCTGTTCCCGCACCTGACGGTGACCGAGAACCTGACGCTTGCGCAGATCCGCGTGCTCAAGCGCAGCCCGGACGACGCCAAGACCCGCGGCCTGAAGATGCTCGACCGTGTCGGGCTGATGGTGCACAAGGACAAGTTCCCCGGTCAGCTCTCCGGCGGCCAGCAGCAGCGCGTAGCGATTGCCCGCGCACTCAGCATGGACCCGATCGTGATGCTGTTCGATGAGCCCACCTCGGCGCTCGACCCGGAGATGGTCGGCGAGGTGCTCGACGTGATGGTGCAGCTCGCCCACGAGGGCATGACGATGATGTGCGTCACCCACGAGATGGGCTTCGCGAAGAAGGTCAGCCATCGCGTGATCTTCATGGACGCCGGCAAGATCATCGAGGACTGCACGCGCGAGGGCTTCTTCGGCAACCCCGAGCAGCGCTCGCCGCGGGCGAAGGAATTCCTCTCGAAGATCCTGCAGCACTGAGCCGCTGCGGCCCGCACTGACCGGGGGCACGGCTCGCGCGACGCGCGATGCAAAATCGCCCGATGGATTCGTTGACCTCCACACTGACGCTGCGGCGTCCCGACGACTGGCACCTGCACCTGCGCGACGGCGCGGCGATGGCTGCGGTGCTGCCCGACACCGCGCGGCAATTCGCCCGCGCGATCGTGATGCCCAACCTGAAGCCGCCTGTGACCACCACTGCGCAGGCCCTGGCCTATGCCGAGCGCATCCGGGCGGCGCTGCCCGCAGGGCTCGCGTTCGAGCCCTTGATGACGCTGTACCTGACCGACCGCCTGCCTGCCGACGAGATCGTGCGGGCGAAGGCTGCCGGCATCGTCGCGGTCAAGCTGTACCCGGCGGGCGCCACCACCAACAGCGATGCTGGCGTGACCGACCTGCGCAAGACCTACCCGACGCTCGAAGCCATGCAGCGCGTGGGCATGCCGCTGCTGGTGCACGGCGAGGTGACCGATGCCGACATCGACCTGTTCGACCGCGAGGCGGTGTTCATCGACACGAAGCTGATCCCGCTGCGGCGCGATTTCCCCGAGCTGAAGATCGTCTTCGAGCACATCACCACCCGCGAGGCCGCGCAATATGTGGCCTCGGCGGGCACGCACACCGCGGCCACGCTGACCGCACACCACCTGCTCTACAACCGCAACGCCTTGTTCACCGGGGGCGTGCGGCCTCACTATTACTGCCTGCCGGTGCTCAAGCGCGAAGTGCACCGCCAGTCGCTGGTTGCGGCGGCCACCTCGGGCAGCGACCGCTACTTCCTCGGCACCGACAGCGCGCCGCATGCGGCGCACCTGAAGGAGCAGGCCTGCGGCTGCGCCGGTTGCTACACCGCGCTGTCGGCGATCGAGTTGTATGCCGAGGCCTTCGAGGCGGCGGGCGCGCTCGACAAGTTGGAAGCCTTCGCCAGTCTTCACGGCCCAGCGTTCTACGGCCTGCCGCGCAACACCGGCACGATCACGCTGCGCCGCGAAGCCTGGACGCTGCCCGAATCGCTGCCGTTCGGCGAGGGGCAGCTCAAGCCGCTGCGTGGCGGCGAAACCCTGACCTGGCGCTTGGTCGCCTGAACCTGGACTCTCCATGGACACCAACCACCGCATTGCGCTGCTGATCGATGCCGACAACGTTTCCGTCGATGTGCTGCGGCAGATCCTGCACCGGCTGCAACTCACCGGCCATCGTCTGCAGCACCGCCGTGCCTATGGCAGCGTGCAGAAGGCGGTCGAGTTCGCCGAAATCTGCCGAGACCATGCGATCCGCTTCCTGCCCAGCACCTTCGCCGGGCCGAATGCCACCGACATCGCGATGGCGATCGACGCGGTCGAGCTGATGCTGCGCCAGCCGGTCGACGAGGTGGTGATCGTGTCGTCCGACATGGACTACTCGCCGCTGATCGTGCGGCTGCGCGAGCTGGGTTGCCGCGTCACCGGCTACGGCCAGCAGGGCAAGTCGGGCCGCGACATCGAGCGCGACTACGAGCGGGTCTACGACAGCTTCGAGGTGGTCGGTCTGAGCAAGGCGCGGCCTGCGGGGCGGGCCCCTGCCCGACCGGCCGGCCGCCGCGACCCCATCGTTGCGGCGCCACTGGCGGTGCCGGTGGCGCCGGCCGAGTCGCCGGTGCCTGCTCGCGGGCGAGCCCGCCGCTCTCGGGTGGCCATTCCTGCGCCGCTTCCGACGCCTGTGGCGGTTGATCCCCCCCTGGCCGAGCCCTTGGCAGCGGCCGATGCCGCTCCGGCCCGCCCCACTCCGTCACGGCGCCGGTCCGCTGCGAAAGTGGTGCCGGCCGCGAAGGCCGTGTCGCGTGCCTTGCCATCGGCCGTAGAGGCGGTGCTCGAGGCCTGCCCCGACCTGCGTGGCAGCGCGCCGGTGCGCCTGAATGGCGTGGCGGTGGCGCTGCGCGAGCGCGGCCTGCTGACCAAAAGCGGCAAGACCACATCCTTCTTCAAGAAGCTGGAAGCGCATTTCGCGTTGCTGCCGGTGGACAAGCCGGAGTCGGTGTGCTTTCTCGGCGGCAGCGCTGACGCCGTCGGCTGAAGTCGAGTCACGCGGTGGATGTGCCGGCGATCGACTGGTCTGCACCCTGGCTCGCGCCGTACCGCGCCATCGGTGAACCGGTCACGCAGGCCGTCGCCGCGGGCGTGCCGCTGGTCGAGGCCCTGAATCGCTCGACCGATCTTCCGCCGCGCTTCGTCGATCAATCTGCGCTGCCAGCCGGAGAGCCTTATGAGGCCTTCATCGCCCGCACGGGAAGCGTGCCGACGCGCGACAACGCCCACGACCTGTTCAATGCGCTGGTGTGGCAGCGGCATCAGCCGCTGAAGGCGCGTTTGAATGCCTTGCAGGTCGAGCAGATCGAGCGTGTGGGTGTCGGCGCGGCACGTGGGGCGGTCCGCGATGCGCTGACGCTGTTCGACGAGAACGCGGCCTGGCTGCAGGCGCCCACGCCGTTGATCGATGCGCTCAGGCAGCGCGACTGGAAGGCGCTGTTCATCACCCACCGCACGCGGTGGCGCGATGCCCGCGTGCTGCTGTGTGGCCACGCGCTGCTCGAAAAACTGCTGCAGCCGCGCAAGGCGATCACCGCCCACGTGTGGGTGGTGCCGCTGGCGGTGGCCGATCCTGCCGGCTGGCTGGCCGAGCAGCTGACGCCTGAATCGCTGGCGCTCAAACCCTGGTTGCACCTGCCGGTGCTCGGCGTGCCCGGCTGGTGGAGTCTGAACGATGACGCTGGGTTTTACGACGATGCAGTGGTGTTCCGCAGAGCGCCATGCGCCTTGAAAAATGACCTGCCGACCGCATAACCCAACTGTCTCGTTGTTTCAAAGGACGCCATGAAACGCATCGCCCTGTTCCTGCTGACCAACCTCGCCGTGATGGTGGTGCTGGGCATCGCCGTGAACCTGCTGGGGCTGAACAGTTTCCTGAGCGCCAGCGGCATCCAGCTGGGCTCGCTGCTGGGCTTCTCGCTGGTGATGGGCTTCGGCGGCGCGATCATCTCGCTGCTGATCAGCAAGCCGATGGCCAAGTGGAGCACTGGCGCGCAAGTCATCAACGACTCGCCCGACCCCACCCACCAGTGGTTGGTGGCCAGCGTCGCGCGCTGCGCCGACAAAGCCGGTGTCGCGATGCCGGAAGTCGCGATCTACGATGGCGCACCAAACGCCTTCGCCACCGGTGCGTTCAAGAATTCAGCCCTGGTTGCGGTATCGACCGGCCTGGTGCAATCGATGACGCGCGAAGAGGTCGACGCGGTGATCGGCCACGAGGTCGCGCACGTTGCCAATGGCGACATGGTGACGTTGACGTTGATCCAGGGTGTGATGAACACCTTCGTCGTGTTCCTGTCGCGGGTGATCGGCTATGGGGTCGACCGCATCATCCTGCGCAACGACCGTCAGGGCCCGGGCATCGGCTACATCGTCACCACCATCGTGATGGACCTGCTGCTCGGCGTGCTGGCCGCCATCATCGTCGCCTGGTTTTCGCGCCAGCGCGAATTTCGCGCCGATGCCGGCTCGGCCCGCTTGCTGGGCAGCAAGCAGCCGATGATCAACGCGCTGGCGCGACTCGGCGGGCTCGATCCCGGCGAGATGCCGAAGGCGCTGTCCGCGATGGCGATCAGTTCGCACCCGAGCGGCATCATGGCGCTGTTTTCGACCCACCCGCCGATGGAAGAGCGCATCTCGCGGCTGCGCGAAGACACCACGACCGCCTGACGAGAAGTGCCCGGAGATAATCCGGGTGTGAAGCAAGCCAGACCGCCGCTGGTGCACCGTCCCGAAAGGGCGCACTGGAGGAAGGTCCGGACTGCAGAGGGCAGCGCAGCAGCTAACGGCTGTCCACCGCGAGGTGAGGATCAGAGCTACAGAGACGAGTCAAGACGGGGTGCCTGATACGGGTGTTCTGTCAGTCGCCGGCGCAAGCCGGTGCCCGATGCGGCATGCCGCGGCGGGTCGGGCGCAAGCCCGAAGCTGGCAGCCACCCAAGTCGGGGCAACGCCCCGACTTGGGTGAAACGAGCAATCTCTGCGCGCAGCAACACCAAATAGGCCAGCGTTGATGTGGCTCCGCGGAGCTGGCGGGTAGGTGGCATCGAGCCGTGTAGCGATGCACGGCCCAGAGGAATGGCGGTCACGGCAGGGCGGACGCAAGTTCGCTCGGCTGCACAGAATCCGGCCTATCGGCTCGCTTCACACTAATTTTTGGCAGGCGCCTGCACGGTGTCTGCGCAGACCGAACGGACCCGATGAACCCTGACGCTTCCACGCTCTGGCGCCGGCCGCGCTGGGAGCTGGCGGCGCTGCTGGCCTGCCTGGGCATGGTCGGTCCGTTCTCGATCGACACCTACCTGCCGGCGTTCAGCGGCATCGCGACGTCTATCGGCGCGACGCCGGTGGAGATGCAGCAGACGCTGTCGGCCTACCTGTTCGGCTTCGCGGTGATGAACCTGTTCCACGGCGCGCTGTCGGACAGCCTGGGCCGCCGGCCTGTCGTGCTGTGGGGCGTGGCGGTGTTCACGCTTGCGTCGGTCGGTTGCGCGGTGTCGTCTCACATCGGCCTGCTGGTGTTCTTCCGTGCGCTGCAGGGCATGGCGGCGGGGGCCGGCATCGTGGTGTCGCGCGCGGTGATCCGCGACATGTTCCCGCCGGTCGATGCGCAGCGGGTGATGTCGCAGGTGACGATCTATTTCGGCATCGCCCCGGCGATCGCGCCGCTGATCGGCGGCCTGCTGTTCGTGCACATCGGCTGGCAGGCGATCTTCTGGTTCCTGAGTGCCATCGGCGCGGCGCTGTGGATTGCCAACTACAGGCTGCTGCCCGAGTCCTTGTACGACGCCCAGCGGCAGCCGCTGAACCTGCGACACCTGTTTCGAGGCTATGCCGAACTCGGCAGCAGCGGGCAGTTCCTCGCGCTGGCACTGGCCGCCGGCGTGCCCTTCAACGGCATGTTCCTGTATGTGCTGTCGGCGCCGGTGTTCCTCGGCCGGCACCTCGGTTTGCCGCCGCAACACTTCTTCGCTCTGTTCCTGATCACCATCGCCGGCATCATGGGCGGTGCGTTCCTGTCCGGGCGGCTGGCCGGACGCATGCCACCAAAACGCCAGGTGCAGCTTGGGTTCGCGGTCATGGGCGCGGTCTCGCTGCTGAATCTCGCGCTGA